>DATMPC010000058.1:300000-466674 GCA_035567895.1 Terriglobales bacterium
TTGAATTGAAAAAGAGTATCAATCGCCAAGTCTCAAAACTTCAAGACTTGTCTCCCGCAGAATACGAACGCAGACGGCAGGAGATTGCCGATGCCCACGGCCTGAAGATCGTGGAAGGCAAAATCCAGATTCCAGATCTCCGCATTGAATATGAATCGAGGGAGCAAGAACAATCCAAAGTTGATTTGGAATGCGTAACCGGCCACTACAAAGCCCGCCAAATCGCCGCCAAGACCGCCGCAGGTTTCAAGCTTTACAACCAGGACTATCGCGGCAAAGCAGCAGAACGAGGAGAAGACCTAATCGGCGAGGTGATGTCTTTATGAGCCTTGCACCCGTGTATCTCGAATCTCTAAAACAGCTCGGATATACCGAACGGGAGGCCGAGTTTCTCTACATCGTCGCTGTCCATTCCGGCTTTTTCCTCCAGAGACAGTTCTCGCAATATTTGGGTATTGCTGGCCGGGGACCGGTCACGGATTTCATCAAGAAAGCCATTCAGAGACAGGACGTTCGAGAACACGAACCCGATCGCGGTACTCAGAAGACCTATCACCTTTTCTCGCGCAATCTATATTCCCTAATCGGAAAAGAGAATTCGCGCAACCGAAAGACCGGACGATACGGGTTATTGGACAAGGCAGCGCCCAGGCTTTTGAGCCTCGATTTTGTGTTAGGGAATTTGGATCACGTTTATCTCGAAGAAGAAGCCGACAAAGTTGAGTACTTGACCGTGGAAAAAGGCATTAGCGCAGATTCATTGCCAGCGAAAGTTTTCCCCGGAAAGGGCGGATCGGAAACACGCCATTACTTCGTAGAAAGATTTCCGATCTTTCTGTCAGGGAGGACTGACGTGCCAATAGCGAATTTCACCTACATCGAAGACCAACTTCGCTCTCTTCAAACGTTCAGCTCATTCGTCCAGCGATATCGTCCGTTGTTTGAGGCTCTGAAAGACGACTTCAGGCTGATCTTTGTCTCTAATTCCACACAGAGCTTTATGTACGCCAGGAAAACGTTCGCTGAGACGTTGTCGCCGGAACGGCACGGACGAGAAAGACAAGAACTCGCGAGATTCTTCTGGCTGAAACGAATGGCCGAAGAAAAGCGGTTCAAGGAGTTGGCCCACAAAGATGTCATTGAGTGGCAGCGCGGACTGAAGCGCTACCGGGACCCGGAGTACAACAGCCAATACGAGCTCTGGAAGAAAATCGGAAAGCTTGTTGGAAAAGAGTCGGTCCATTCCACAGGTGACCGAAGCCAGCAGTTTGAGACCTATTTGGTAGTCCCGCACAGGGTGCAGCCAAGCGCTTCTGATGTCGGAGCGGCTGCACCCTCAGATGCACCCACGGCTGCACCCGAGCATTCGTTCTAAGGAGCTAAGGAGAAAGGAACTGACCAGCATGACGGCCCGGAAACAAACAACGTCAAGTGCAAAGGTACTGCGGGGAGCGACCCCACACGCCGCACCCTGCAGCGTGTCCGTGGCCGGCTTCGGAGGTCGCTCCCCGCAGTACCGCAAATGAATTGAAAAGGAGAATTTTTATGCCAATTATTGAGGTTGAACGCAAACAGCCTAAGAACCAGATCAAGGCTTCAATCGAAAGCGATGTACAGGACAGGTTGCGGGCCTACTGCCGGTACAGCGGTGCCACCAATGACCAGGTGGTATCTGGAGCGTTGAAATTCCTATTTCAGAGCGACGCCGAATTCAAGCCGTGGTATGAGGCTCACAAGAATGATGCCCATCCCCGGCGCGGTCCGCGCAAGCGGATTCCCAACAACGGCACGGAGAATGCCGCAACCCCCATGCAGGACAAAGGCGCTCAAATTTCTGCGTTGAAGAAGTGAGGCCGTCATGCTGGAAAGAATTGCGAATTCGCAAACGTTTCTGAGCTTTGTCTTTGCGGGATTGACCGGGACGATTCTTTTCTTCGCATATCCATTTCCCGAGGCCAATGTCTATCTCCAATACATTGCTCTCAGAGACCCGCTCGTTTTCTCAATTTTCGACCGGAGCTACATCTTGTTTCTCTTTACGACTCCGTTCTTCGCTTATTCCGCGGGCTTCTCGGGGCTCTACGTTTTGAGTTTCGGGCGGAAACAGAAGACGAAGACAAATCCGTTGCCGCCGTATCCGAATCCAGAATCCCGAGACGATCTGTTCCTCGTTGTCGGAGAGGTGCATCATCCCACCAAGATCGTTCGTGGCAACAATCCCCAGTGGCTAACGATTCCAGAAAAGGGATTGTTTACCGGCATCGGAATCTTCGGTGCCATCGGGACAGGAAAGACGAGCTGCTGCATGCGGCCTTTCGCGGAACAGTTAATCGCATATAAAGCGGACGATGCGGCAAAGCGCATCGGCGGTCTGGTTTTGGAAGTAAAAGGTGATTTCTGCCACCAAATCCGCGAAATTGCGAGCCTTAATGGCCGCGAGGAAGACTACATAGAAGTCGGGTTGGATTCGGAATACCGTTACAACCCGCTCCATAACAATCTGGATTCATCCGCCCTTGCCTACAGCGTGGCCGCACTGCTGAACAATTTGTATGGACGAGGCAAAGAGCCATTTTGGCAGCAGGCATACACCAACATGCTCCAGCACATCATCGTGCTTCACAAGGTGCTGTACGACTACGTCACATTCTTTGACGTTTACGAATGCGCAATCTCACCCGCGAAGCTCGAAAAAAGAATTGAGGAAGGAAAAACCAAATTCGAGGCGTGCGAGTATGTCTGCGTCACACCCAAGGTCTATGGCACCGAGAAGTTTGCCGATTCGTTCTCGGAGTTCGGATTTACGTACGACGAGCAGCACGAGCTGTACAAGGCCCCGTCTTCGGCAAGACTCGACGACCTGCTCAGAAAACAAGAATCTAAACTCGAATACCAACGAATTCCCGCCGACGCCCCTTCTCAGGTGGACCACATTAAGCGGCAGCAATTGGAAGCGGTTCAGCGCTGGTATTTCGATGATTGGATGGGACTGGAAAGAAAACTGCGCAGCTCGATTGTCGAAGGCGTATCTATTTTCCTTTCGCTTTTCGATATCAACCCAGCGGTTAAACGGGTCTTCTGTCCGCCGAAACAGACATACGATCCGGCATTGAACGCCCCCGATCAAAACGGTCGTTATCCCTACGGCAAACCGCTACCATCGTTCAGTTGGCTGATTGAACAAGGCAAAATATGCGCTCTGAATTTCCCGATCTCGCTCAACGCGGGCCTAGCGCGAATTCTCGGCACGATGTTGAAACTGGACTTTCAGCGCGCCGCTTTGGTCCGCATTCCCGAAATTGAGCGTAACAAACAGAATTATTTCCGGCAGATCTTCTTCATGTGTGATGAGTACCAAACCTTTGCCACGGTCGGGGAGAGCGACCCGATTGGGGACGAAAAGTTCTTCAGTTTGTCACGCCAATCAAAATGTATTCCCATTGTGGCCACACAAAGTATCAGTTCGCTGAAATCCACGCTCTCGGGAGACAGCTACAGAACGCTCCTCCAGACTTTCCGTACGAAGATATTCTTGGCACTCTCCGACGACTTCTCAACGCGCATGGCCAGCGATTTGTGTGGCCGAGAAGACAAGCCCTTCGTGACGTACAACATCTCCGAATCAGGCCAGAACTCTAAGCTGAGTCTGTTGACGGCAAAGACCGTATCGGACCGAGGCAGCATTAGCGCCTCGAAGAGTTACAGCACGCGCCAGGATTATCGATTTAGCCAGAAGTTTCTCTCAGAGTTGGCCAACGCCCAGGCAGTTGTGATTCCCTATGACGGCCTGAATCCTAGGCCGGCAACAATTTGCTATCTGAAGCCGTTCTACCTCGATCCCAACATCTCCTATTTCGATCAGATCACACAGTGCCTTCTATGAGAGTGGGCTATGCAGTTTGAAACGATTCTTCCGTTTCTCAGGCCGATCGAACACCTGATCCTCGACCCGGATATTTCCGAAATCATGGTCAACGCCGATTCTCGAATATTTATCGAGAAACACGACCAGCTTTTGCCCGTTTTTGGCATCACCATCTCCGAGCAAGCTCTATTCGCGGCAGTCAAAAACATCGCTCGCCGCCTGGGAGACGATATCTCTGAAGCAAAGCCCATTTTGGATTCCCGCCTGCCGGATGGGAGCCGAGTGGCAGCGGTCCTTCCTCCATGCAGTATTGATGGCATTACGCTCACAATCCGCAAATTCAACACAAAACACTTCACGATCACCGATCTGATCGAAAACGGAACATTGAGCGCCAAGACCGCCGAGTTTCTCCGCGAAAAAGTGTGCAGCCGTCAGAACATCCTGATCAGTGGTGGAACCGGCACAGGCAAGACCACACTGCTGAATATCCTCGCCGACTTCATCCCAGATGAGGAACGAATTGTCCTCATCGAAGATACGGCTGAGGTGAACATCCGCAAGAGCAATCTAGTTCGTTTTGAAACGAGGCGGGAGCAAGTCGGGCTAGCAGCAGTCACGATCCGCGATCTGCTGAAGGCTGCCCTGCGTCACAGACCGGACCGGATCATTGTGGGCGAAGTGCGCGGAGGTGAAGCATTCGATCTGCTGCAGGCCCTCAACACCGGGCATTCAGGGAGTCTCTGCACACTTCATGCTAATTCCGCTCGGCGAGCAATCGCCCGTTTTTCAGACTGTGTTCTGCAAAGCGGCATCGAACTGCCCCATCGGGCGATCATGGCGAACATTGGAAATTCAGTCGATCTCCTTATCCACATCGCGAGAATTAGAGGACGCCGCTCCATAGCGGAAATTCTGACCGTGCAGGGGTTTGACAATGTGAACGAGGAATGCCGGTTTCGTCCGATCGACTCGTGATCGACGACAACAAGCTTGTCAAGTTTTCCAATAAGAAAACTTGACTACTTCGACGATCGATCCAGCACACCCACAGCCGCGGAGATGCCGTTTACTCGGGGAGCAAAGTGCACAGGAAGTGCATCAGCATATTCATTTCTCAAACGTGATATGGCTTATCCACTCAGGTTCATTCCAAGCAATGGCTGTGGTATCGTACCTGTCTTCAAACTGAGCGATAAACCCATTATCGGTTAAGGCGACTACCTTTGCCTTGATCCCGCGATGGCCGGGACGACCATCATCGTACGTGAATATTTGCCCAAGTTTTATCTCTTCCACAAAGGTCCTCCCGGAACCGTTCGCTAACGTTCTTTCATCGCGCTGTCGCCCAGCAATCAATGAAAAGCGAAAAGCCCACGTAGATATTCCCCTTTTGTTCGCCTAGAATACCACATATGCATGGACCGCGCGCATGGGTAGTTCAGTGCAATGAATGCGGCTGTATTGTCACCTGCCGTGCGGAAGATCCCCAGGCGCACCTTCAAGATCCCGAGCCACGGCCAACCTGTCGGCTGTTAGTGACCTGCTCCTGCTGCTGGACCAGTTGGCTCTATCCACCGGAAGCTATGTTTAATGGCTCCCCCGCACCGTCTCCGGAATGCTACCGACGAGCGAGAACCGGTGCGAGAATGGAAAACGCGAAGTTGATTGCAGCGTCAGTCATTGCTGCAATCCGGTTAAACCGCGACGACATCAACAACACCCCGATAGTGCAAGCAAAGATCAACGATAGCTTGAAACTCGCCGAGCTTATCGTCGCAAAAATGAGTATCGCAGCCCCCAAGACCTGAACCAAACTGTGGGGACAGCCGTCCCTTTTACTCCCCCGTCCCTAACATAACTGGTGCCGAAGTCGGCACCTGTGATCCAGTCTCGGGTTCAACCGTAATGGCAAAGGTCTTGGTCTCGACTACCTGGGGTAGGAGCGAGTTCACAACAGTAACGTTGCCACGAGCATCTGGCTTGAACACTCCCGCGGGGACCGGAGCGCCGCTGCTTGGAATGATCCAGAGCTCATATGCCCGCCGTGCTGGCAGCGCAGGCATATTATTTGCAAGGAAAATCAAACTTGATCGGCTCGGGAGATAGATGGCTCTGCCTTGAGGCTGAGCCAACGCTCTCGCCGGTACGATCGTAACCCGCAACGCGTCAGTGGCAGTCAACGTCGCCGCAACTTCTCGCGAACGCTCCAACACAGTTTGTTGCTCGTTGAATTCCTTCTGCAAGATCGCCATCTGCCTCCCCAAGCTGGCGTCTGTTCTCCACAGAACAGCAGCGATCACAATCGCAGCGGCAGCAGCCACCCAGCCCATCTGAGACCACCAAGAAATGCGCCGCGTGCTCGGCTGTTCAAGCGAAATTCGAGGTTCACGCGTCACCGCATTCATCAGCCGCCCGCGTGCTCGCTGCGGAGGCGCTGGACCTGAAGCCGAGAGTGCCAGCAAGGCCGCATCGCCACGCAACTGTTCCAGTTCATGCCGGCAGTCAGCACAATCCTTTAAGTGCTTTTCGAGTTCAGCCTGCTCATTGCCTTCGAGCGTTCCCAAGGCGTAGAGTGCGAGGTCTTCGGCGAATCTGCTATGTACGCTCATGGCTTCAAAGCCTTTCGCAAAGCTAGCAGGCCAGCACGAATGCGGGTTTTGATGGTTCCGAGTGGCTCTCCTATTTTGGCGGCAATCTCCGTGTGAGTTAACCCTTCAAAGAATGCCATCTCAAGAGCCTGTCGTTGTGCCGGGTGCATCCCGTTGAGAACATCACGAATATTCTTCGCCACTCTTGACCTATCGGCCTCCGAGGCGAGATCTGGTTCCACCGAAACGACTACGTCTTCAATATCCGATTCGTAACGACGCTTGCGCAGTGCATCAATGGCACGATTTCGTGCGATCACCGCTAACCACGCTGCCAGACTCCCGCGATTCGCATCAAATCTGGACGGATTGCGCCAAATTTGCATGAATACTTCCTGCAGCACGTCCTCTGCTGTCCCCGTGTCAGCTAAGACGCGCAGCGCCACCGCATACACAATGGAGGAATAACGGTCATACAGTGCTCCCATAGCATTCTGGTCGCCCGAGCGTAGCCTTGACACCAGCTCCGCATCAGACGAGCTCGTCTTTTCAGTGTCGGACAAGCGGTGTCCTTTTGAAATACGGTTCAAAACGTTTTCCCAGATTGGTATCACATTCGCAGATATCCGCACCAGAGTAACTGCAGAGTCGTTTCCGCCCCACTTCTTGCAAATTACGGTGGGATGAATATGTTGTGTAGAAGTAATATGAGTAGTAGGATTATTCGTTTGCGGCACTTTCATCATGGAGGCAATACCATGAGCGTGAAGTTCACGCTGAGAGGTAAGACATTTGAACTCCGCAAAGACGACTTTCTTGCAGCCGCCAAAGGAATGTCACCAAGTCGCATTCAAAAATATTCTGTGGTTGTGAGCGGGAAAAGCTTCCCAATCCGGCAACTCGTAGCAGCAGCTACGGCTGTACCTGCCATCGAGATCACTTCTCAAGACGCATACAGAATCTTGCAAAAGTTTGGTTTCGAGATCGCCATTGAGGACTAGCCACGGAGGAGGATCAGTGATTGTACGTACAAAGACACCATTGCGAATCGCTGAACAATGCCATTCTCGCTGCAATGTTGTTGTTCGCGATCTCCGGGACTCGAATGGCAACAGGATGGGTACGGTGATTGAACCTCATGATGGCACGGAAGCCGGGATAATCAGCGCGGCACAACGGGTCACCAACCTGATGTATACCGAGTACCCCGAAGCGTCCAACATTGAGAGCCGACTCGCTGCAACCGACGCTACTGGCAGACTGAAATGGTCCATATCACCCAATTTCCAACACCTTGCAGAAATCGGAACTGATGAAGCGCGCTACATCTGGGGTGACTTGACAGCGTTCCGGCGCTAACACGTGCGACGACCACCACGGCCATTTCCAATGATTCCCGTTATAGACATTTTTGCGGGTCCGGGTGGTCTAGGAGAAGGCTTCAGTGTCCTGCGTGATTCAAAGAACCGTCCGGTATTTAAGATCGGACTCTCGATTGAAAAAGATACAGTTGCTCACCAGACGCTCCTTCTCCGAAGCTTCTTTCGCCAATTCCAGTCTGGATTGGTTCCTGATGAATACTATGCATGCATACGAGGAGAAATCGCAATTGAAGCTCTTTTCGAGAAGCATTCGCAGGAAGCCAAAACAGCAAGGAAGGAAGCGATTTGTGCCAATCTGGGAAAGCATGATTGGAAGGAAATCGACGAACAGATCAAAGCCGCGATTGCTGGATCACGGAACTGGGTTCTAATTGGAGGGCCTCCGTGTCAAGCCTACTCACTCGTCGGTAGATCACGGATGCGTAAGAAGAACCCGCAGAAGTTCGGCAAGGATAAGCGCCATTTGCTCTACCGGGAATATCTCCGCATCATTGCCGCACACCGTCCACCGGTCTTTGTCATGGAAAACGTTAAGGGAATGTTGTCGTCGAAGTTCCAACAAGATCCTATCATCGACAGAATTCTCTCCGACCTTCGAGAACCACACAAAGCTCTGCCAGATCTCATGGGGGACTCAACCAGCCTCCCAGTTCAATATGACCTCTATCCTCTAGCTGACTATGGCAACTCTAAGACAGCCAGAGCGCAAGGTGAGTCGCCCGAAAAATACGTACTCCGTTGTGAGGAACACGGAATCCCCCAAGCCCGTCACCGGGTCATTCTGGTGGGCATTAGAAGCGATATCAAGGGTCGCATTGAAATGCTGGCTAGACGAAAGCACGTGTCAATGTGGCGAGCCATAAAGGATTTACCGCAAATGAGAAGCCGGCTGTCGAATGGAAAAGACTCGCCTGAGGCATGGCTTCAAGCAGTCAAGAGTATCTGCGATTGCAGTGTCGTACCTTGCGATCAACTCGAACCAGCAATCCGGCGCGTTATTCAGAAATTTGCTGCGAAATTAACTGCTCGCCGAAACGTCGGAGCTGAGTTTGTTCAATCGACTGCCAAGCCGCAGTGGAAGTCGAAGTGGTTTTACGATCCACGGTTGGGCGGCGCCCTGAACCATGCCACCAGGAGTCACATCCCTGAGGACCTTCGTCGCTATTTCTTTGCCACATGCTTCGGAAAGCTCATACGAAACTCACCTACAATCACAGCCTTCCCTCCTGCCTTGTTGCCAGACCACAAAAACCTCCAAGGCAAGAAACCGGAGGAAATTGTCTTCGCGGACCGATTTCGCGTACAGGTCGCACACCGACCTGCCACAACAGTCACTTCTCACATCAGCAAAGATGGGCATTACTTCATTCACCCTGATCCCACTCAGTGCCGCAGCTTGACGGTTCGAGAGGCGGCCCGGCTGCAAACGTTTCCGGACAACTATTATTTCTCGGGTCCCCGGACCGCCCAATACCACCAAGTGGGGAATGCCGTACCACCTCTCATAGCGAAGGAAATTGCCCGCGTTGTCGCGAAGCTCTTTCCCTGAGACGCCTTCCAAGGCATCATTAAGAATATGGCCGACCGGCTCACTCCCCAACGGCGAAGCTGGAACATGTCGCGAATCAGGGGGAAGAACACTAAACCTGAGGTGGCAGTGCGGGCACTGCTACATCAGATGGGATTCCGGTTTCGTCTCCATGTCCGTCGGCTTCCTGGTTGCCCAGACATCGTACTAGCGCGATGGAAGTCCGCTATTTTTGTACACGGATGTTTTTGGCACCGGCATCCCAAGTGCCGATTCGCGTATACCCCGAAATCACGCAAAAAATTCTGGCTTTCGAAATTGGAAAGTAATGCAAGTAGAGACAAGACTGTTGAAGCCGAGCTCAAACGGCGGGGGTGGAATACCTTGGTCGTTTGGGAATGCGAAATTCGCGATCCAATCGTGCTTTGCGCACGCCTGAATCGGGAAATACGTCGCCCATCTTCGTAATTACTTCCCTGTTACTGCATGGTACAATCACGCGATCGCCTTCCCCAATTTGAACTGACAATGGTGCACTCGTGTCCGACTATGACAACGAGGAGATCCCGCTTCCACCATTTGCTCCAGTTTTATTGGAGTCGATGCGAGCCATTGGCTATTCGTTCCAATCGGCACTAGCAGACATCATCGACAATTCACTTTCCGCCGGTGCAAGAAATATAGATATTCGGTTTTCTCCTTACGGAGAGCCCTATGTCGCGGTTATCGATGATGGACATGGAATACTTCCACAGGCCTTCGTAGCTGCGATGCGGCATGGAAGTACCGATCCCCGCGCCCAGCGCGCTCGTTCGGACTTAGGTCGCTTCGGCTTGGGCTTGAAAACAGCTTCCTTATCCCAATGCCGCCGCCTCACAGTAGTGTCGAAAGTGGACGACACCTTGACTGCAAAGCGCTGGGACCTCGATCTCATCGGACTGAGGGAAGATTGGATACTGCTCGGCCTAACCCAGGAGGCAATTCAGTCATTGCCCCACATTGCAGACCTTAAACAATCCAACAGCGGCACGATGGTCCTCTGGCAGTCGTTTGATCGGCTATCTGCTGGAGAACTCTCCATCGAAAGCGCCTTGGGCCAAAGAATGGACAACGCTCGCGAACACCTGGCGCTGGTATTCCACCGATTCTTGAGCCCCGAAAAGCCCTATCCGCCAATAAGGATTGTGTTAAATGGCAATCCCGTCGCGGCCCTTGACCCGTTTCTCAGTTCCCACAGAAGCACACAGCCCCTGCCGGAAGAGCAAATCCTCATTGAAGGCGAACCGGTCAAGATTGCACCATTTATTCTTCCGCATATCAGCAAACTCTCAGTCGCAGATCTTGCCATCGCCGGCGGAGAAGAGGGGCTTCGTAGAAATCAGGGTTTTTACGTGTACCGAAACCGGAGACTCATCACTTGGGGATCTTGGTTTCGATTGATCAGACAGGAAGAGATTACAAAACTCGCACGAGTTCGCGTTGATATCCCCAACACTCTCGACCATCTTTGGACAATCGACGTACGGAAATCCACCGCTTATCCTCCGCAGCCTGTACGGGACCGCCTGAAAACCATTGTTTCAAGAATTGCAGAGGGTAGTCGTCGCGTTTACACATTTAGAGGACGAAAGGCCACCAGTGATGCTGTCCTGCATGCTTGGGAAAGATTGGTGACCCGAAGTGGAGTCGAGTATGTGATCAATAGGGAGCACCCTTTGATCAAGGCAGTAGAGGCAATAACTGATGATCACTTTCAGCAATTGATACAGCGACTCCTACGCACGCTCGAAACAATGTTTCCATACGATGCCGCCTATGCCGACATGGCTTCAGAACGACGCCCATCGCCCGATCGTCAAGGCGGCAAATATGAAGAACTGTTTACCTTGGCATCGACAATGCTCGACGCTTTAGGGCGCGAGACCGAATATGGAAAACAGTTAATTAAATCCCTTGGTTCCGTCGAACCCTTTAGCTTTTATCCGGAAGAAACCAGCTCAATCCAAAGGAAACTTCTTAATGCTGAGTGACAACGGCCGTGCTCTTGAGAATTCGGTACTCGTCTCATTGCCGGCAGACCATGCACCTGATGAAAAGACACTCAATGATCTAGCAACCCGTCTGCGTGCGGCCTTTCAAGTTGCTGACGACGAATATCAAGAAATCATAAAACGACTTCATTCCAAGCTTGCCATCCAGATGGATATTGGCATTGCCCTCACCACAGAGACCTATGTTCCGTGGCTCTTTGCAAAAAAGGCTTCCATTGACCCTTTTTATTGGCAGCGTTTCAGGAACCTGCTGCAGAGGTTCGAGTGGCCGCCTCGAGTAATCACCACTCTCGATCGTGTTACAGATGAGGTTCTCGATCTACTTCAAGATCCGACCAAAACAGGACCTTGGAAACGTAGAGGGCTCGTAATCGGAGATGTACAGTCCGGCAAAACCGCAACATACACCGCCCTTTGCTGCAAAGCAGCCGATGCCGGATATCGCCTCGTTATTCTGTTGACCGGAACACTGGAATCTCTTCGCCGCCAGACTCAGGAACGTCTTGACGAAGGTTTTGTAGGGCTAGACAGTTCAGGCTTACTCACACAAATCAGAAAGAACCGCGCAGTCGGCGTTGGCCTTATTGATTCCAGACGCTCAGCCGGTGTATTCACGTCGCGGGAAAAGGACTTCAGCAGGAACCTGCTTAATGCCCTCGGTTTCCGATTGGACGCTTTCAATGTCCCAGTACTTGTAGTAGTGAAAAAGAACAAGCGCATTCTTGAAAACTTGGAAAAATGGCTGTCGGATTTCAACGCGAATCAGCAGGGGACAATTGATGCGCCGCTCCTTCTCATCGACGATGAAGCGGACAGTGCATCAGTCAACACGAATGCGCCTGGTACCGATCCAACAGCAATCAATCAACGGATACGTGCCCTGCTTAAACTGTTCACCCGCTCAAGTTATCTCGGGTTTACCGCGACGCCATTCGCAAATATCTTCATCGACCCCGATACAGAGCACGAGATGCTTGGAGACGATCTGTTTCCAAGGGACTTTATTTATACGTTGGACCCGCCCACGAACTACGTAGGACCGAGCGCTATCTTTGGCGAACCGCCCCGGTTTGACCTCCTGAGAACCGTCGAAGACGCATACGCTGTTTTTCCACTCCGGCATAAGTCCGATCTCAGAGTTGACTCTCTCCCAGACACGCTCGTGTCTGCTTTGTTTGGCTTCTTGGTAGCAAACGCAATACGCGATCTCCGAGGTGAAGGATCAACGCATCGGTCTATGCTCGTAAATGTCAGCCGCTTTACCGCGGTCCAAGACCAAGTAGCCACGCTGATTCATGAGAGGCTATCTGCAATTCAGCTAGACATACGAAATTACAGTCAGTTATCACCCCAACAGGCACTTAAGAACCCTTCAATTCAGAAAGCTCACGATGTCTGGAACGAGGAGTACGCCGATGCAGGACTCACTTGGCCTGACGTGCAACGTTCACTTCTCAATTCGGTCCTGCCAATAACGGTCAAGGCTGTGAATCAGCGAACTGGCGCCGCCAGTCTTGACTATGCGCGCCAAAAAGACGCAGGCCTGCGAGTCATCGCTGTGGGCGGGAACAGCCTCTCCCGTGGCTTGACACTTGAAGGCCTTAGCACAAGTTATTTTTTCCGCAACTCACAAATGTATGACACTTTGCTCCAAATGGGACGATGGTTTGGTTATCGCGATGGATACGCGGATCTCTGTCGCTTATGGATAACGGATGAGGCGGCTCAGTGGTACGCCCACATCACATCCGCGACTGAAGAACTAAGAGAAGAAGTGAAGCGAATGCAGCAACAGCACGCGACACCGATGCAATTCGGCCTGAAAGTTAGAGCACATCCCGACGCTCTGCTCGTGACGGCGCAGAACAAGATGCGCCAAGCCAGAACGATAGAGAGGATAATTTCGTTAAGTGAAAAAACGCTTGAGACAGCCCGTCTTAGAAGCAACTTGAATTCTCTTGCGTCTAACCGCAGCGCCCTTAATAGATTCGTTGATCAACTCGACAAAGCCCGGATTAAGCCCGAAACGTCTCCTTGGGGCAATCCGATATGGCGCTCAGTTCCGAAGGAGCACATAGCGTCGTTCCTTCGTGATTTCGATGTCCATCCTCTCAATGTAACGCTTCAAACCGGCGATCTCGCGAAATACTTAGACACCACTCCGGAACCACGCCTTAGAGCGTGGGACGTAGTCTTGCCAAGCGGCAGTGGAAGTACCGTCAATATTGGCCCTGCCCAAGTAACGACATCAAAACGGAACATCATTGCTCGCGATGGAATGCTTTTGGTTTCCGGCACCAAGGCCAGAGTCGGATCACGCGGCATTGAAAAAGAGGGCTTGGAACTATCAGAAGTAACAAGAATTGAACAGGAGTTCAAAGCTTCATTTCCGGGCAAGACCATCGCCGACAGGCACTACCGAGCCGCGAGATCACGCCCACTGCTTCTAATCTATCTCCTCACTGCAAATGAGCCGAGTCCTATCCCAAATTCTGAAGAAATTGTCGCTTTGGGCCTTAGCTTCCCGCGATTTGACGACACAGATGTCGCGAAGCGTGTCCTCTACAGAGTCAATCTTGTCGAATGGAGGTCGATGCTCGAACAGGAGATCGACGATGATCTCCAGGAAGAGAACGAAGATGTCGGCTGAACAAATCTGGAATGATCTGCGTCTCCAGCGAGAACGGCCCATTTTCAAGAGGGTGAATGAAGCTCACCCTTATGATTTGTATTTGGGAATTGACGTTCAAGAAGCTCCCGTGCTGATGCTCTTATCCTCGACTTCCGCGGAGCAACTGCCGAGACTAAGAGCACTGGAGGTTTCTCAAAATCTGCGTCACGATGGAAAATTTGCCATCCTGATAAGCCTTGCCGCTCAGGAGCTTCTTCATCCCTTTTGTTATGTCTGCGAAGATCTGATCGAAAGCTTGCGCCAGCTAAAGCCGGCGGGGAGTGAAGCTCTCTTTTTACTTAACCGGCTCGAAAAATGGCGACGACTCTTAGAAACGACCAAGAAAGGACTGTCACAACCACAGCTCTTGGGCCTGATGGGAGAGCTGCTTTTTTTGGAGCGACTTATTCCTGTGTTGGGCACAGCCGGTGCTGTTGAATCGTGGTTGGGACCAACTGGAGCACCTCAAGATTTTCAGACCGGTGGCCAAATATTCGAGATCAAAGTATGTGCTATTGGTGCCCACATCGTCATGATCAGTTCCCTCGAACAGCTTCACACCGGAGCCGCACCGACCAATCTAATTGTCTACTCGATTGGCAGTTGTGCCACAAATCACAGTGGCGCTTTTACGATTAAAGCCTTGGTTCTCAGGATTCGAGAGGCGATTGCTGAATCATCAGCATCCTCGGCCTTCGAACTTAAACTGGCAGAAATCGGCTACGACCAAGATCAGCCAGAATCCGATTCTTCTTACCATTTGGACAACGTCCGAGCCTTCGACGTGCGCGACTCATTCCCACGCCTTACTCCTGTGTCTGTTTCCGTCGCGATTCCCTCAGCAACCTATTACTTGGATTTAGATCATTGCACCGAGTTTGAGATTCCAACTACCCAGGTACTCGGTTATGAACCTTGAAGAATTCCGTAAAGAAATCCTCGAAAATGTTGCGGTTCACGCTGCAGCTGACCAGGAGTTTCGCCATAGCGCCTTTGTAGAACACTGTCTGCGCCTCTTGGAGGATGCAGACGAAGTCGCAGACGTACAGACTTGTTTCTATCGTGGAACGGGCTCAAAAAACCGCAACTCAGGCGTGGATGCATATTCACTAGACGAAGCGGACGGCTCTGTTCGTCTTTTCATTGCCGATTTCAATGGAGAGGCTGAAGCCGGAAGTCTCACCCACACCGATGCAAAAGCATGGTTCAGCCGCTTACAGACCTTTTGTGAAGACGCCTTTTCTGGCAAGCTCTTGCGCGAAATCGAGGAGAGCGCTCCTGCCTTCGGCCTCGCCAGCCTTCTGAACCAAACCCGCTCCGGAATTACTCGCCTGCGGTTTTACCTGCTCACAGACTCGTTCATCAGCACGCGAATCCGTGACCTCCCCGAAGCAAATGTTTCTGAAATACCCGCAGAATCTCATATTTGGGACACAAGCAGATTCTTTCGTGTCTTCGAATCACGCACCGGTAAAGACGATCTGCAGGTTGATTTCGACGCCATGTTACCTGGAGGGCTCCAGTGCATCGCAGCCAGCGTCGATTCGACACAATATCAGGCATACCTCTGCGTAATTCCTGGCGATGTCCTCGCCACGATCTATGAAACGTATGGCAGCAGATTACTTGAAGGCAATGTTCGTTCATTTCTCACCGTGAGAGGGAAGGTCAATAAGGGAATCCGGAACACCGTTCTCCATCGCCCGGATATGTTCTTCGCTTTTAACAACGGCATTGCCTGCACTGCAACCTCAGTAGAAGTCATTAATCGAAAAGACGGACTTCGACTCGTCAAGGCTGCTGACCTTCAAATCGTCAATGGCGGCCAGACGACTGCATCGCTGGCAAGTGCCATCCGCAATGACCGAGCGAGTCTCAAGTCTGTGTTTGTTCAGATGAAACTGTCTGTCGTAACACCAGAGGAAAGCGGCGAAGTTATACCGGAGATTTCCCGATGCGCGAACAGCCAGAACAAAGTCAGTGAGGCTGACTTCTTCTCAAATCACGAGTTTCACAGACGAATTGAACAGATTTCAAGACGCCTATGGGCACCCGCTTCCGGGGGAGCGCAGTACGAAACGCACTGGTTTTACGAGAGAGCCCGAGGACAGTACTTGAATGAACAGAGCGACTTGACCGTAGCCGAGCGCAAAAGGTTTGTGCTGCTCAATCCACGACAACAAGTAATAACGAAAACCGACTTGGCAAAATTTGAAAATACCTGGAAACAGTTACCACACATTGTTAGCCAAGGAGCGCAAAAGAACTTCTTATTCTTTAGCACTTCGGCCTCCGAGGAGTGGATTCGTAACGCTGACCAGTTCAGCGACGACTACTTTAAGAGACTGGTTGGAAAAGCCCTCCTTTTCCGCACGACTGAAGCTATCGTTTCTGAACAGCCTTGGTACCAAAACGGATATCGCGCAAACATAGTTACCTACAGTGTTTCCAAGCTTTCCCGCATGATCGAACAGACCTGCGGTACCCAAGTTCTGGACCTTCGACAACTCTGGACGCAGCAATCGGTTCCAGGTTCGTTGCGTCACGTAATCGAGGTTATTGCCAAAGCCATGTTCGAAGTGATTGTAGCCCCTGACTCTGCGTTCCAAAACGTCACCGAATGGTGCAAAAAGGAACTCTGCTGGAAACGTGCAGCGCAGGCAGAAGTTCAAATCGACCTTCGCAAAATACTCGGTTCTCTTCTGCTCGACGAGGAAGAGGACCGCGCATTACAGAAAAGCTCGAAGAAGGAACAGCGAGTGGACAATGGGATCGAAAACCAGCGATTTGTTCTTGAGCTAGGTCCCGTGTATTGGACTACTGCTCGTAAGTGGGCGCATGAACAATCCGTAACGACTCCGGATGAAGATGGCATCCTCGCCGTAGCGGCTTCAATTCCGCGCAAGATTCCCACAGAGAAGCAGAGTTGGCGGCTCATTCAAATCAAGGAAAAGCTGGAGTTGGAAGGCTTCCCAAAACCCGAAGCAAAATAGTTTAACCATGCCGAACCGACCAGCCGATTGACAGACCGTATTGAGAAATAGCACCATAACCTGGAAACTCTGCTGAGCAACTGGGGAGAGCGGTCGGCCTCGAACCGACAACCGCCAGATCACCATTCCGGCACTCTACCGTTTGAGCTACGCTCTCCACAGGGAAGGCCGCTCGTTGCCTCGAACTTCGAGCGGCCATCTCGCATTCATCGCACCCATTTCATCGGCTGCGCTTGCTTTCTTTGCTGACTCTACGAAGACCGTCGAATCATTGGCAAGGAATGACTCAGGCATAACTTTATGCAGGTCAATGGGTTACGCTGGAATAATAGGCCGCAGATAGTATTCCCGAGACATTGCTTGTAGCTGAGCTCTACCGCGCGTAGCCTCATGCCTGAGGCATTGTTGTTATGCAGGAACTATCGAAAGAGCAGACCGAATATGCAGTCGGGCGACTGATACGAATTGTTGAATCCCGCAAGATCAAGCAGACGCAGTTAGAGCAGTGGTCCGGGGTCAATCAGTCAACAATCTCAAAAATCTTGTCTCCAACTCAGGAGATCGTCGGGGATCGGTACACTCCGAGCGAAGAGGTTCTCAGAAGACTTTTTCAAGCACTTGGCCTAAAACTGACAGATATCCTCGTCGAGTCTGACAGAATCGCGGACGAAATTATCGGGTACCTAGCCACCCCGCTGACAGGTCTCACCCCTGATGCGGAGCTAGAAGTCAGAAGAGTAATCGGCTTGATTAGAGATGTGGCGCGCGACAAACAGTTTGACTCGCCACGCTTTGAAATTTATTGGCCGGGCGATCATACGCATCCGCTTCAGAATGCAGATATCTCGCCCAACCAAGTCTACGTGACAGATCGATCACGTGCTTCAACCCACGATTTCATTATTCTTTTCTGCGGGTCACCCAGTTATGGAGTCGGCCAAGAGAACGAAATTGCCACCCAAGCAGGCGTACCCGCGATCCGGCTCGTTCCCAAATTAGTTTCACGAATGATGATCGGTTCATTTCTGCATACAATCGACATCGCCTATTCTGGCTCTCTCGAAACAGGTGTCTCATTTGATACCAGCGAGTTGCGTACCAGCCTCGCCGCAATACGGAAAGCATACTTTCGTCATCGTGCTCTTTACAGAGGCATCAACAGTGATGCGTTTGGATCTCGACTCCGTAAGCTCATTGACGATCGTTGCGGCGATTACGAGCACTTCGCCGCCGATCTCGGCATCAGCCTGTCATACCTCCACAATCTGATGGAGGAACCATTTGCCGTATCCAATCCCAGTGCGCGCCTATTGCAACGGATGGCCTTACGCCTTGGCGAACGAGTTGCATACCTGATAGGCGAATCCGAAGAAAGCGATCCAGTGTGGGTCGAAAGCAACGCTTCCTGGCGCTCTTGGATTGATAAAACACCGGGACTCGACGCTAGAACTGCTCTCCGAATGCGCGACGAATGGCGTCAAGAATACTCGACAAGTCGTCGCGAGGAACAAACCTCAGCCTCGTTTCGAAAACCCACACTCCTGATGCGTGAGCCGGATTGGGATAAGCGCTATCGACAAATCGGTAAGCCACCTCGTCGAGACGGAGCACATGCCACTCAACAAACCCTACTGTAAAGAGCTACTTTCCCCGTTAGTGCGCCTTTTCATCCAGCGCTCCGGCCTGGATGCGACCGCAGGCGGTGAAGAGATCATCAGTGCGCTTGTTGAGGGTGTACGCCGGCGCTATGCCAGGAAGCGGTGTGCGAACCATCTCCAACTCTTTTTGAATGAAAGGCACATTCACCATGTTGAAGTCGCTCCACAATTGAGCTGTGACGGCTTCATTGAGCCTCTTGGGATCACATTCGCAGATGGCTTTAGAATGCTGCTGAAGAAGAACTCCGCCGAGTCACGAATGCGTTTCACAATGGCACATGAGGTGTGCCACACCTTTTTCTACGAACTTGTTCCCGAGCTAAAATTCGCTGCGCACAGTCCCGACCAACAGGAAGAGCGTCTGTGTAATTTTGGGGCTGCTGCTTTACTCATGCCTCCGGTTATGCTTCGACGAAGCGCAAGGGACCTGCCAGTCTGTCTCGAATCACTTCAACGTCTTGCCGAAGACTTCAGCGTTAGTCTGCCCTCCATGGCGATCCGACTGAAGTCGCTCCGTCTTTGGAACTGCCAATTGTCGTTATGGCGTCGAATGGTCAATGGGACGTTTGCTTTGGACGGATTCTATGGCGGCAAGCGAGTCGCTTGGGAATGGCAGGACGATACAATCCTCCAAACAGCTTGGGAATCAGACGAGCCGCTCACTGGCCGCACATTCGTCAGCTACCAAGATTATCGTGCTGTTCGTCGCTATCGCCCGATTGCATTCCAAATCCGGCGATATGGCGAAGGCGTAATGGCACTCTGGGGAAACGCGATCAAGCCGACGCGATCGTCCCCGACGTTACCTCTATTTGAAAAACCCAACCCTGTCCCCCTTGCTGTATGCTGATCTCCGTCGCCCAAATTGGAGCCTCAAGCCGCACTTGCCTGCAAAGACTGCCCGCTAGTAAACTGTTCAAATTCAGCAATTTGCAATTTGACAAATGGCAAAGCGACTGTCATGCCGACAGAATGGGGACGCCCTTACCTTCCTGAGCCTGTTCAGTGGGTGCGGCGGGCTCGACCTCGGATTCGTGAATGCCGGCTTTCGCTGTAAAGGTGCCTTCGATACTGACATCGGAGCTTTGGCTGTTCACGAAGCAAATATTCCAAGTCAAACATTTGAGTGGGACCTGTCGTCAGGCAGGCTGCCAGATGGAGTCCCGAGTGTTGACGTGATCCTATCGGGATCACCGTGTCAGGGGTTCTCAACGATTGGCAAACGCAAATTGGATGATCTGCGAAATACATTGCTGCTTGCCACTGCCAAAATTGCGGTTTCTATCCGCCCGCGTGTCGTGGTCGCAGAAAATGTTCCTGGTGTCGAGTTTGGCTCTCACCGCAAGTATTGGATAGCGCTCGTCGAACTTTTGCAGAACGCCGGCTACGTGTGCAAAACGCTTCAACTCGCAGCTAGCGATTTTGGCGTTGCACAAATGCGCCGACGGCTATTCCTTCTGGCAGTCGCGCAAGGCTGTCCGGCTCAAATCCGCCCTAATCCTGCACCCCAAAAAACTCTGGCGGACGTACTCTCTGATCTTTCGTCTCCAGACAGCAAGGTTTCAAACCACGAGCCGCAGCCACTACTTGAGGACACCGAACACTTCCAAATTGCCCGACGGATTAAGCCAGGACAAAAGCTTTGCAATGTTCGGGTGAGTGAGCGCGCCGTTCACACTTGGGATATACCCGAAGTGTTCGGTGAAGTAACGCCCTCCGAGCGCCTAGTATTAAACGCCGTTCTCCGGCTCCGACGACGCGAACGATTGCGCAAACTCGGGGATGCCGACCCAGTACTTCGCAGCAGTATCCAACGAGAGGTGGGTTTTACACCGCATAACTCGATCGAAAGCTTACTCCTCAAAAATTACCTGCGAAAAGTCGGCCACCGCATCGATCTTCGGCACACTTTTAATGGTAAATATCGTCGGCTTGCGTGGGATGCATTGTCCTTTACCGTGGATACAAGCTTCGGAAATCCCAAGAATTTCCTTCATCCCGATCTTCAGCGAGGGCTCACGGTTCGAGAAGCCGCCCGAATTCAGGGCTTTCCCGATACGTTCAAGTTCTCTGGCACATTGCACGACCAGTTCAAGTTTGTCGGAAACGCCGTACCACCGCCCATGGCGCAAGCATTGGCGACCCAGATATCTGCTCTTCTGAAGCCATGAATGCACTGCCACACAAACTGCAGCGTTGGATCATGTCGCTGCCTGACGGCCCGATGTTTCAAACGATAAACGAACACGTAGAACATCTTGCCGAGGAATTGTATTGCGAATACGAACCGACGAAAGGGCCATACCCAGATTTTTGGCAACGCTTCGAAGACTGGCTGGACAACGGTGATGACGAAACAAAACAACAATCTCTGTTTCGGCTTATGCCTTCGTTGTTCTTCATTGGCCCGAAAGAGTTGGATAACCTTTATCGTGTTGCCTTCAATTGCAACATCACCGCTTGGCTTATCGACCAACTCTCGCTCACACTCGATGATGTAGCTTTGTCTTCCAAGGTCACCGAAGCCCTCTCCCATACATGGTTCTGTCCGTTAACTGACAGCATGCGAATCAACGCCTTTTACCACCTCAACCACATTTCCGGCCGGGACCATCGACCAGATTGGCTGTCGTTAGCAGTACTGGCCGATCCCGCAAAGGTGGACACATTTGTCAGTAGCAAGAAGATCGAGCGGATAGTTTTGCTGGAGGATTTTGTCGGGAGCGGCAGCCAAATTGAACCCGCGATTAAGTTTGCTGGATCCTTATCATCTCGGCTTCCCACTCTGATTGTTCCATTAGTGATTTGTCCAGCTGGAGTTGATGCAGCACGAGCGTGGGAAACATCTTTCAACAATGTACAAGTCCGTCCCGTTCTTGAACTGCGTCGCCTTGACTTTTTGACGCGAGCGCCACAAACCGACGAGCCAACAGATCACGCCGTATTTAGAGATTTGGCGATAGACTCCTTCTCAAAGCTACTTGCTGGAAAGACTGCCCAAGAAGCCAAGATCTATGGTCCTTTTGGGTTCGACGACACTGGGGGGCTCGTAATCCTTGCGACGAACTGTCCGGACAACACACTACCTCTCATCCATCATGGGTCCGTCACTTGGAAGCCTCTGTTTCCCCGAGCCTCAAGGATTTGAAAATGGACAAACGTTCAAATCCGTTTAACGAGCTGTACGTCTCGGAGACAATCGGTTCTGCGGCCTTTGTCGAGATTTTCAGCCCGTCCATCCTGAGGAACGCTTCGGCCCTCTTCCTGCCGGGTAACGTTGTCCTTAAGGGGATGCAAGGTTCAGGTAAAAGCATGCTGCTGAGCTTGCTCAAGCCAGAAGTACGCCTAGCATACGCGGAGTCTAGTACGCCCTTTCCCGTTGCGGAAAAACAGGCCCGATTCATTGGCGCTGGCATCAATTTGACCCGCAGCGGAGCGATCGATTTCGGCCAAAGAACCATCGATCCCGGCAAGCGCGAAACCGAAATCCTTCCAGTTTACTTCGGTGATTTCCTGAACTATTGGATCGTATTCGATCTCTTGAGCACCCTGGAACTGTTTAGAGACCGTGCGGACGGTCTCATTGCGAAGCAACTCCAATTGAGCATGGACGATGAGAAACTCACTGCCCTCGTAAAAGGGCTAAGCAGCTCTCGCTGCTGGTTCGGCTATTTGAACAACGTCACAGCTTACGCGGACTTGCGGCAAAAACTTGCCGATAGAATAAGCCAGTATCTCGCATTTCTGAATTTCAACTCTGACGATCTACCAGACAATATCCGAACGACCAAAACAACAGTTGGCGAACCTGTTGCCCAAACTGTCGGTGCTTTGGTAGCTGCCGGAATCCTTCCGCGGGACGTTCATCTTTTTGTTCGGATCGATCAGTATGAAGAACTGATTAGACTAGAAGGAAAACGCAAAGAATACGGCTCCCTTTTTAGGGAAATTGTAAACAAGGCCCTCAGCTTAAGAGATCCCAATGTGTCGTACCGCATCGGAACACGCGGGTATGCGTGGGATGAGCATCCACGTGTCTATGGGACCGTCGGCAACCTAGAAAGAGACCGGAACTTTAAGCTCGTTGATCTAGATGAAATTCTGCGCCGTCGCGAAAACCGCAAAACTTGGGTGTTTCCCGAGTTTGCCGAGGATGTATTCCGCAAGCGGTTGCTATTCGCTGAGTATAAAGACGTCCCGGACTCCGACGCGCTCGAAAAAGTCTTCGGATACGGTCCCTCCCCTGAACAACGGGCTGCCCGCTACTGTGGAAAGGCACCCTCCAGAGCGATCAAGATTGACAAGAATTGGCCACAACAGTGGCGCACTTATCTGCTGGACTTAGCGCAAAAAGATTCCCTGTCGGCCAGACTGGGGGAAGCGTGGGCTCGACAAAAGGGCAAAGGCAAAATCGTTAACGAAAAACCTAGCGACCCACCCATCTGGGATCAATCCAGGTACTGGCGCAAGGAACGTATACAAGCAGCGTTGATGCAGATTGCCGGGCGATGTGCACAGAGAATGATATGGGCAGGTGCCGAGGACATCCTCAAACTAAGTGGAGGTAATATTCTGGTCTTCGTGAGTCTGTGCCAACATATATGGTCCGCGTGGTTGCGAACTATACGCAACGCAGACTTGCCGGAATCAGATAACGCCATCCCAGCACTTGACGACACGATTCAAGCGGTCGGAATACACGAGGCCAGTACCCACTGGTACAACAAACTTGCCGAAGAAAGCGGCGGAACAACACGGCAACGGTTTGTTACGCACGTCGCTACGGACCTTGAGCGGAAGCTCTATAACGACGATGCTCTTTCGTATCCTGGGGCAAATGGCTTCTCTCTTGAGATAGCAGAAATTGAAGCGCATCCCAATCTCCGAGATTTTCTAAACGAGTGTGTGGATTATGGTGCGCTGTTCGACGCTCCCCACACCACGAAAGAAACAAATCGCCGTCCACGGCGAAAATGGTATCTCAATCCCGTTCTATCGCCCTATTTTCGTCTGCCGCACGTTCATACCAAAGAGCCTGCCTATCTCCCGGTCAAAGACGTACTCGCATGGTTTGATGCGTCACAAAGTGGCGTACTTCCCGTAGCCCCACAATCTCACACTATAGGTCAACAACAGCAGTCAAGTTTGTTCCAAGAGGAAAATTCGTGAGGGCTGGTACCGCTGCGGTACGCCCTTGGGGACCCATCGAATGGGTCATCCAAAAGCTCCCAAAGCGCACTTGGTCTCTTCTTGGCTGCCTTGGCACCGAGGAGCGCAGCCTCGCATTATGGGAATATCTGCGATCTTCCTCTATGCAAGACAAGAGCTTGCTGCTGAGAATTAAGCCGAGCTCGACTAGGTATGCACCTGCATTTGCAGATCGCCTGAAACTGCGCATTGAAAAGTTGCAGCGGATTGGACAGCCGAGCGAAGGCATCACCGAACTTGAGTTATTTGCAACCGACGCAGAAATCGTTCAGATTGTCGATCAATACGCTTCCTCTTGCGGACCCCACGTGATCCTTGATTTTTCGTGTTTTCCAAAGCGTTTTTTCTTTCCCTTTATAAAGCGATTACTCGCAAGCCCAAGAATTGAAACTTTGCTAGGAACGTATACGATCCCACAGCAATATTTCGCGGGAGTGCTGGCTGAAGATCATCTAGGTTTCGCTCACTTGCCTTTGTTTGGACCGTCCCAGTTTCCCGGCAATAAGGTTGAAATGGTTATCGTCACGGCAGGGTTTATGAAATTGGGGCTGCCAGAATTATTGGAGCCCTATAAGACTGGCGTTGCAATCCGGACGATCCTTCCTTTCCCGCCAGGGCTTCCCGCGTACCATAGAAATTGGGAATTTATCCGCGAGATGCAGCAGACACTCCCCCCAGGGCTGGCTCCGCCGATCCGAGTTGAGGCCTACGATTGTGCGGACGCATTCCATCATTTGGTACAGCTAACCGCGCAAGGAACGAAAAATACTATCTTTGCGCCTTTTGGGCCAAAACCCTTGTCATTAGCCATCTGTCTGTTTGCATCTCTAGCCCGCCAGGCCGTTTACTACACCCAGCCGACCGTCTACAACCCCGATTATTCGTCGGGAATTAAGAGGTGGAAGAAGGAACTCGCAGCATATGCCTATGCGCTGCGCATAAATGGCACAAGTACGTACTCCATTACCTGACACTCGCGTTAGTCTATTCTTCATGGAAAAGGACCTCAAAAGAACCTTACCCAACGGACTCTTCGTCGGCGTGTCTGATGTGCGTTCTCTAACAATGCGCGCCGTGAGGAGCCGGAATAATCGCTCCACGGAGATCCCCCTAAAAATGGCTCTTGTACGTGCAAGACTTTCAGGCTGGAAGTTGCACCAACGCTCTGTAATCGGTTGCCCAGATTTGTTCTTTCAAGCACAAAATACCGCCATATTTATCGATGGATGTTTTTGGCATGGATGTCCACAATGCAGTCATCTGCCAAGGACCAACACCCACTACTGGAAAACGAAGATACAACTCAATAAGAAACGTGATCGAAGAACAACTAGGACGCTACAGGCGCAAGGCTACCGCGTCCTCCGTATTTGGGAGCACGAAATAAAGTCCAATACTGAACGTTGTCTCAGGAAAATTATTAGCCTCCTTCTTGACCAATCTCGCCTAAGCCCTGTCGTACACAACAACGCGGCATAAGATTTTCCCCTGAGGATCAAACCCCCTCGGTTAGCTGCGCGTCTTCTTTTCACTGCGTTGCGCTCAGGTGGGCGCCGTTCGGCCACGGCTCGGACGGTCACGAGGTCTAAGCGCCGCTTTCGCGCCAAAACAAAACAACAAGAACCATTTTGGCACTCACCGCGCCGACTCTCGCTCCCTGCCACCCTTCGCTGCACTCCGTTTTCCCCGTGTCCGCCGGTAACTGTTTTTGTCTCGCTGCCGCTCAAGTGAAAGACAAAAACAGCCTACCCGGCGGAACAGGGGATTAAAAATGTTAGTTACAAGCAAAGGAAAAACAGAAAGCACACAAGAACTCGTCAACGCCAGCATTCAGGTGCTCATCGAGGCTCTCGAATCGGGACACAGTGAGGTGCTCACCTCTTATCTGAAAGCGATGGCGAAATTTCATCACTACAGCTTCGGCAACATCCTGCTGATAGCCACTCAGAAACCGAATGCCACGCACGTTGCTGGTATCAGGTCATGGAATCTGCTTGGCCGCAGAGTGAGGCGAGGCGAAAAAGGAATCATGATCTTTGCGCCCATGCTTGGCCGCACGCGCAAAGAGTCTCAGGAGACGGATGCGAAAGATGCAGAGAGCACTGTGAGTCTGGTTGGTTTCCGTCCGGTGTATGTGTGGGACGTTCTGCAAACCGAAGGCAAAGAGCTTCCCCAGCTTGATTCCGAAGTTAAGGGCGATGTCGGCAGCAGTCTTGCACGGCTCGTCAATTTCACCATTCAGCAGGGAATTAAGTTCGGATATTCGGACAATATTGCTCCAGCCAGAGGCATGTCTTACGGTGGAGCAATTCGCATTCTGCCGAATCTGAGCGAAGCAGAACAATTGTCAACGCTCGTGCATGAGCTTGCCCATGAGATGTTGCACAAGAGCGAACGCCGAACACTCACCACGAAGACCGTCAGAGAGACCGAAGCCGAAGCAGTTGCCTTTGTGGTCTGCAATGCAATTGGTCTTGAAACGGGTACAGCATCGAGCGACTACATCCAGCTCTATCACGGAAATGCCAAGCTGCTTCAGGAAAGCCTTGAAGTAGTGCAGCGAACCTCTGCCGTTATCCTTGGGGCGATCAGCCCCGAGGTGGCGGAGGCCACGACCTCAGCGCCGGAGGTGCTGCAATGAAAACAGTTGCCACGATCTTGGAGCTTGCCGCCCCACTGCAAGCTGGATTTCACATCAGAATTGAAAATGAACCGTGGATGACTCTGGTCATTGAGGATACGCAGGAACGTGGGCCAAACGGTTTGCCGGCAATCTCCGTGGCTCACTACGGAGAACAGAACGGCGATCTGATGCGCGATCCCGAAATGATCTTTGAGGCCGAGGAATCGGGCGACGAGATGAATCTGGTTCCGTTCTATTGGCGAAATGACTATGTGGGGATCGAGCAGCATTCCGTCTTTACGGAGGACGGAAGAACACTCCTGAACGCCAAGTTAAAGTGGGAGCACATTGCCTTCGCTCGAATTTGGGACTCCAACCTCAGAGCACAAGGATTTCTGGAAGCCTTCGTCAGTCAACAGAAAGGCGACACCTAAAAGACCTCGATTCGCTACGTTCTCAAAATGCCCGGCACAGTCCGGGCATGTTTTTTGTCCAACAAATTTTCGAGGGGCGCTCAAGCCGCCCCCTCGTGCTCCCCCGGCCTTTTCTTCAAATTCGCTCCTTCCAGCTACGAGCGCGTAACTGTGATCCGAATTGGGAAATCGTCAGCCGAGCTGTGAGGAGCTGGGGGAGGAGCCCCGCGAACGAAATGTAATGCTCTCGGCACACCATTTCTGCGAAAATACACAGCATGGCCGATCAACATTTGAGTCTTTTGAGCGGAGAAGAGATCAAGTCAAATGGACTCGTGGAGGAAAGTGACGAAAAGCTCTTTCGCGCCTCGACGTATGATTTGTCTGTCGGAGACATCGTCCCGGCCGAAGCCGAGATAACCGAAAACTCAAAGTATTCTCTTCCTCCAGGCGGGATCGTCCGAGTCGTATCAAGAGAGATTTTGAGGCTGCCTGAAACGATTACGGGACACGTTTTGTTGAAAAACGAACTCTGCACAAGAGGAGTCCTCGCGATCAACATCGGCGTCGTTGACCCCGGCTTCATTGGCCCCATTTCTAGTACTCTGATTAATTTTGGTCGGGGGAATTTTGTGGTCGAGAAAGGGACGCCGTTCCTGCGCGTTAGCTTTCACCGTTGTCCCGCATCTCCTAAAGCAAAGGCTTCGCAGAAGTATGATCGGGAAGGCTACCTTAAACGCGTTAGGCAAGAAGTACTCGCATACTCGGGTCCGACCTTTCTAAGCATGGACGCTACGGCGGCGAAAGCCGCAGAGACGGCCTTTGGCAGATTCAAGAATGGCCTGATTATTTGGGCTTCTTTGGCGGCTATTGTACTTGCGCTGTTGGCGATATTTGCTCCATTGGGCGCCTCTAATGTGGACAAGTACTTTGCAGCTCGCGAACAACATGACCGTCAGCTGGAACAAGCAATCGAGAAGAAGCTCGAAGAACGTTACGAAACTCGCCTCAAGGCGCTTTCTGACGAGGTTGCAGACCTTAAACGAACGAACACCGACAAATCGGGGCGGAAGAACGCGTCGACGGGAAAACAATAACGGCTATGGAATCGAGTGACCACAAAGCATTCATGGCAATGGCGAACAACGTCGCGCGGAGGTCAAATTGTATTCGTCGCGCAGTTGGGGCATTAATAGTACGGCAGGGTCAGGTCGTAGCGGACGGCTGGAATGGTGTCGCGGTTACTCACAGGAATTGCCGCGAGGCGTGCTGTCCTCGCTGTATCAACGGCGGAGATACGGGTAGCGGCTACGAAACCTGCATCTGCATTCACGCCGAACAACGCGCCATTGCTGACGCGGCAAGACGGGGAGTGAGTACAAAGGATTCTATACTCTATGTGAATCTTCGTCCCTGCCTTCAGTGCTTGGCGATCGCTAAGGCGGCTGGCGTGCGCGAGATCTTCTACAGCGGAGAGGACTGGAGCTATCCTACCGAAATCGAAAGAGTCTATCGCACTCTTTCAGACCAATTCGATTCCTTCAGGCGTATTGCTGAACTCCAAGGGTCACAATTAGCGGGCAGTTTAGGATGACGAGAGTGCCATTTCGCACGTCAGAGTGCGCGCCGCCTGCTCAGGGAAGACCTTTTCCTCTGTCCGATCACTGTCCAATAATGCTTTCTCAGGGCTCCGAAACCGTTTTTAGACGCCGTCTGTGCCGTTCATTCTCATTAACTTACGGTTTCAATCACCACTGTCACGGCAGAGGCCGCGGGTTCGAGTCCCGTCGTCCCCGCCATATGCTTCAAGCATTTGCAAAGAATTGGTAATTTCCTTCATTGTCCAATTTGCTCCGCCTAGGCCAGTGCCTTGCTTCTCCGAAGCACCCGATCCACGTTGCTAACGAGGTTCCGCTCTTTCTTCTTCTGCAGTTTCGACGCCTATATGGTGGTAGAGCTCCTGCAACTTCTCTTGCATGTTCTTGTATTTCTTGTACTGCTCAATTTCCTTTTGGGCATCGGCAGTACGCCCGAGCTGCCGGTAAACGGTACTCAATCGGAAATGAGCGACAGCGCTGGTGGGATCCAGCTGTATGGCGTGAAGGAGGAGGATTTCCGCCTTCTTGGAATTTTGCATCGCCATCGCTACCTTTGCAGCCCCGATACTTGCTTCAGGATCGTTCGGCTCTAGCTGGAGTGCTTTTGAGAACCGCTGGTTCGCCTCGTCGAGCTTATTTCCCAGCAGGGAGATCTCGCCCAACCTGCACAACGCCTGCTCGTCCTCTGGGTTCACCTGCAAGGCTGCCTTGTATTCCGACTCAGCTTCCGCCTCGTTCTTCGAGCCGGAGGTTTTGAGCAGGTCTCCCAGCTCAAAATGCAGGCCGGGAAGCTGGGGATTGATCTTCAGCGCAGCGCGATAGTGCTCGATGGCTTGTGGTGTATCTCCCCGCTTTGCGAATTCGTGGGCCATAGCCTGGTGAGTGCGGGCGGAGTTGGGCGCAACGATGGTGAGACTGAGAATGGATTCATCTGCCAGGTCGGAGTACACCCGGTAAGCGCTATACAGTATGGCTTCATCCGTGGGACGCAAATCCCGAAGAACTCTGATTACAGCGCCTGCCTTATCGAGCTCTCGGCTTGCAGAGTAGATCTCGATGAGCTCCATTCCCGTTTCGACCCGGATGTTTTCTTCGGCTACCTTGGGAAATGATTTTTCGAGATTGAGGCGGGCGCGTTCGACGTTTCCGGTTCGTTTCTCAGCGATTCCCAGTAGCGCCTGTATCTTCCAGATGGTTGGGCGCTGGTCTAAGGCTTTTTGCAGCTCGGGAATCGCATCGGCATACTTTTGCTCGAAGAAAAGTACGACACCCAGGTTGCCACGGCTTTCTGCGTCTCGAGGATTGAGGGCAAGAATAGAACGAAATTCCGAAGCGGCTAGGTCCAGCTTCTTCTCTTTCAGATATTCCGCAGCGAGATGTTTGTGTTCTTCAATTTGCTGCTGGGCATTCGGTTTGGACTGCGCCGAGCTAAGCGATGCTGCAGCAAGCATCGCGCAGAAAAGCGTGACAACTTCTTTTCTCATTGCAAGATTGTACGTCTGTCATCGGGGGCTTCAGCCTATCGAGAGCGAGAAGAGGACGTCCGGATGGGGCGTCCGTCCTCTTCTCGTCTCACGCGTGCTGCGTCAGAAGGTTACTTTTAGACTAAGTTGGCCGCTGCGAGGAGCCACCGCCACGCCGTTGCCCTGGGTTGCGTTGTTGATTTGTCCAAAGTTCGCGCCTCCTAAGGAGTTGCCCGGGCGGTTGAGACTCGGATGGTTCAATGCGTTCACCCAGTCTGACCGGAATTCCATGCGGACGCGCTCTGTGACTGTGAAGGCTTTAGCAATCGACAGATTAACAACAGACAGCCGTGGTCCGATGAGTGAGTTTCTGCGCTCGTTCCCAAAAGCGAACTGTCCGCCAGACGCTGCAGGGACAAAGGCCGCAGTGTTGAACCATTGGCTGGGGCCTGGATCGCTGACTCCGGTGGGTCCCACAACATTTGGGAACCAGCTGCAGCCGTTACCGCATCCAGTGTAAGTTGAGTTGAGGTTGTTGCTGGTGGTAACGGTGTAAGGATTACCGCTCTGGGTGATAAAAGTTCCCGCCAAACGCCATCCGCCTGCGAATTCGCTTACCAGCTTATTACTGTTGAGATACGTCTTTCCTTTTCCGAAAGGCAACTCGTAAGAGGCATATCCCTTGAAGGCATTGCGGATGTCGAAGTTGGAGTTACCGTAATTGGCGCCGGGATTGTTCCCGATTTGCCAAACCTGGGTTCCGCCGCGATTGCCCCATCCAGACGAATCCTGCTCATCTTGCATGTGAGACCAAACGTAGTTGACATTGAAAGTTAAACCAGTCGCATAGCGCTTGGTGAGCTGAAGTTGCATCGCGTTGTAATTCGAGATGGCTTTGTAAAGATTTCCGCTCAGGTTCCCGAAGGCCGGAAACGGACGATCAGCCTGAACGAACTTGTTATTGGCTATGCTATCGGCCAAGCCGGTTGCACTGGTTATTTGGTTAAGGTCGGTTGGGTATTGCAGATTCGTGGCATGACTCCCGACATACGCGATCTCTGCCATGTAACTCTGTGCGAACTGGTGCTCTATGCTCAACTGCCACTCGTTGATTCTCCCCGGGTCAGTGTTATAAGGCATGTAAGGGACGCTGTTGCTAGGGGATGTCACGTTGATGTAATTCGCGACAGTCTTCGCCTTCGGTGAACCCACGGTGTAATTCAGCACAGAAGCAGCAGTGGCGGCAGACGCTGATAGAGATATCAATGGATTGGAACCTGTTCCACTATTCACATCCGACGCATTTCCCGTACTGGTTCCGAGTGATCCAAAGCCGATGCCGTTTCCATAAGTATCCTGGCTGAAGTTATACGAGTACATGCCAAAACCGCCTCTGACGACGGTATTGTTCATCACCTGCCAGGCAAAGCCGACGCGCGGCAGGAAGATGTCCCAAATCGGTTTCTGCAGGGAATCACGGCCGTTACCGTCTGTAGCAAACCATATCCCTCCTGGTTGTCCATTCAAGCTGCCGCAAGGCTTGCCGTTCGTGTCGACGGTGCAACTCAGTGTCAGATTCGGATCAAACCCGCCCAAGGCGCCGTGGGTCTCATGGAATCCGGTCGTTCCTACGTAGCGCAGGCCAAGGTTTAACGTAAGGTTAGAGCGGAGCTTGAAGTCATCTTGAACGAAGAATTGCGGACTCTTCAGTCGATTGTAAGACGTCGACTGATTGGTCGCGCTCCATTTTTGGGCGTCCCCAAGCAGAAAGTCGGCAAGTCCGGTGCCAGTTGTTGCAGCTTGGCCATTCTGCGCCGTGTAGTTTCCGGTGAATGTAAAATTGCCAGACTGCAGGTTTCCCCAAGGGGTTGTGTTGCCCTGACCCATAAGTACTTCCCCGCCGAAGTGCAGGACGTGGCGACCGTGGATCATCGTGAAGACGTCCGACGGATCATAGAGGTGCTCGATATAAATGGCGTTCGTACCCGGTTGTACCGTCGAGCAGCAGAAACCGTTTCCGTTGATGGTGATCGTCGGTAAGATGTCGGCCTTTGCATATTGCAGACCGAGCTGGCCGGCCGCGTCGAAGCCCTTGCTTTGAGGAACGAACCAATTCCCTTGCTTGGTATAGGCCATGCGAAATTCGTTTACCTTGGTCGGGCTGATCGTCCAAGTCTCCGTCGCTTGCACGTTGTAACCGTCTATGTCCCCAGAGAAGCAATTGATCGGGCAGGCAAATGGCCCACCCTTATTAAACGCTGGGTTGTCCTTCTGGCTCATGGAGAAACTCACGCGGTGTTTCTGAGCAACGTCGTAATCGATGCGACCAAAAAACCTGAGGTTCGGATTGGGATTCGGCAGGACTGTGGAAAAGTTATTACTAAAGGCTCCGGCGGCGCCTGCGTTAGGCGCGGGATAGAGGTTAAGAATCTTTGCCGCGACAGGATCAATGCGGTTGCCCGGAATCGCATTCACACCGGCAAGGCTTCCGGTATTTTCCTGGGCGAATGAGGTCCGAGTACACCCTGGCGTTGAACAGCTAGTCGGATCATAGAGCGTTGGCAGGCCCGTAAAGTCAAGGGCTCCAGGATGCGCAGCGCCCTTACCTATCTCCGCCAGCGCAGGGGTATTTCCCAGCGTCGCTGCTGCGTTGCCATTGCTATAGATCTTGTCGACGACAAAGAATACAAACGCCTTGTTCTTGATGATCGGTCCACCGATTGAGCCGCCGTACTCGTGGTAGCGCACCTTCCCAACCTTTTGAGGAGTAAAGCCGCCACTGCTGTTCGGAATGCCAAAATGGGGACGGGCATTCAGAATGTCATTCTGCCAGTATTCGTAACCGGAGCCGTGCCAAGTGTTGGTTCCACCTTTGGTGATCTGGTTGAACACTGCGCCGCCGATACCATACTCTGCCGAGAACGAAGAGGTCGTGACCTGGACTTCCTGGACAGCCTCGAACAGCGTGTTGTCAACGTTATTGCTCACAGGTAACTGAACCACACCTCCATCCTGCAGGTAATTGGCGTAGTTCGGCAGGTTGCCGTTAATAGAGACCGCATCGCCTGCGTTGTAAGCGCCGCTTCCTTCAGAGACGGGTTGAGACGGTGCGCTGGAAGCTCCGGGAAGAAAGATATTGAAGTTGGCCCAATCATTGCCAGTAATGCCGGCGCCGATCTGCGGGAGCTCGCCGATAGTCTTCGCCTCAAGGATCGCGCCCTGCTTCGAGGTTTCAGTCTCCAGAAGTGGCGCGCCCTCTGCCGTAACATTCACTGTTTCGGTTGCCTGACCGATTTCCAATGCGGCATTCTCGGTGATTACGTTGACCTGAACAAGCACCGGGCCCTGCACAAGCCTCTTGAACCCATTTGCGGTGAAAGCAATGTTATAGGTGCCGGTGGGCGTCGAAACAGTGTCATAGAGCCCTTGCCCGTTGGTGACGAAGGTCTTCACCTCTCCCGTTTCGATATTCGTTAGCGTAACCGTGGCTCCTGGAAGAGCTGCACCCGATGAATCGGTTACCAGGCCGCGAACTTCGCCAGTATTTCGGCTCTGTGCCATTACGAATGTGACGGTGACGAGTAGAAGACTGAAGACGAGGATGCAGCGAATGAAACTCTTCATGGAGTTCCTCCATTAGAGGCGTTGCGGGTCATGACAGAGACCAGCTTGCCGATTAGCGGTTTCGTTCTTACGTCGCTAAGTTGCACGGACGAATGCGGGGGGACAGCTACTATATCGATTTTGTACAGGTATTCTCGGGCCGGGTCATCCCGGCGTGGGCAACATTAAGCTGCCGGTAAAATCGTTGTCAAGCCTAAAAATATCGATATTCTAGAGCGCTCGATGGTTTTTACTTTTGCCATCGTCGGCGGATGCGTTCGCTGATATAACGGACCTGCACGAACAGCGCATCTCCCCAAAATTAAGCGGTTCTCGAAATCAGAAACGTGTAGCTTTTACTCGATGCCACGGCGAAGTAGTGACCCGACAATTCCGACGCTGAAGTCGGTTGCAGAGCGCGCCGGGGTTACGGCCAGCACTGTCTCGGCCGTGCTGAACGATTCGGCGGCGGCGCGGTCGGTTCCCGATCGAACTAAAAACAGGATCCTGGCGGCTGCACGCGCGCTGAATTACCGGCCGAACTTCCTGGCGCGCTCTCTACGTGTCCAACGCAGCTACACCATTGGCCTGATTCTGCAAGAGATTGGCGATGCGTATGGTTCCGTGATCGTCAGTGGCATGGAGCGATACCTCCGCCAACAGAACTATTTCTTTCTTACGGTCGCCCACCGGCGCGATAAGGACTTACTCGCTACATACTCGGCCATGCTGCGCGAGCGAGGAGTCGAAGGCTTCATCACCGTCGATACTGCCTTGACTGAGGAGCAGAGCTTGCCCACGGTCGCCGTCGGTGGGCACCGGCGGCTCAAGGGAGTCACCAACATCGTGCTCGACCATCGTCTTGCCGCGGAGTTGGCGCTGCGACATCTCGTGGATCTCGGACATCGCGAGATCGCTTTCATGCGAGGCGCGAAGGAAAGTGTTGACGCTGATACTCGCTGGAATTCAATCTGCGAAGAAGCCGATAAGCTGGGGATCCGGATGCGGCGCGAACTGATTCTCCAACTCAAGGGAGGCGATCCTACTCCCAATCTGGGGTATCCATTTGCCAAGCAGCTTTTGGCGCGCAAGCAACCCTTCACCGCGTTGTTTGCTTACAACGACATTTCCGCAATCGGCGCCATTGTGGCCCTCCAGGAACATGGAATCCGCGTGCCCGAAGACGTGTCGGTCGTCGGCTTTGATGATATCCAGGGTGCGGCCTACATCAATCCTCCGCTCACCACCGTCAAGCAGCCTCTGCAGTACATGGGGGAAATGGCGGCGCGAACACTGATCGACAGGCTGGAAGGCCGCATGAATGATGTCGCAGAAATCACGATTGAACCCGAGCTGATGGTGCGTCGATCTACCGCAGGCTGCGCCGGCCAGTCAGTTCTATCGATGCAGCAGTCGAAGACTTCCTCGAACCCGCGGCAATCAGAGTCGAAGCTAGCCATCATTCATAAGCTCGATGCAACGTCGTGAAGGTTTCCACTTCTTCTCTGCCACAGCAGACTTTGGTTGTGTCCCACATGGCAATCACAGGCGAGGGCGCTGTGTCACGAACCTACTGATTTGAGACAAGGACCAACAATTCCCTTCCCGATTCCAATGACGAACATATTGCTGGTAACCATTGCGACATTATTATCGAGCGCGTCCCTGTTTGGGAGTTCCTACTACACGGAACGTCTCAACGATCCGAAAGCGCTTTACCTGACAGCGGATCATTTTGCAGTCAAGAGCGACGGAGTCACCGACGATTCGAACGCGATCCAGGAAGCGATCGACAAAGTTCGGGAGAGCACGAACCAAGGCATTTTGTTTATTCCGGCAGGACGTTATCGGATCACCAAGACCATCTATATCTGGCCGGGTATTCGCCTCATCGGGTACGGCACAGTTCGGCCCACGTTCGTTCTCGCCGCGAATACGCCGGGGTTTCAGAATGGTCCTACTTATATGGTCTTTTTCGCCGGCAGCGGCCCCAACCCAAACGGCCCTCCTCGGGATGCGTCGCCAGGTACGTTTTATTCGGCGATGAGCAACATTGACATTGAAATCCAGGATGGGAATCCGGGAGCTGTGGGAGTTCGTGCCCACTATGCGCAGCATTGCTTTCTCGCTCACATGGACTTTCACATCGGCTCCGGCCTGGCGGGAATTCACGACGGCGGTAACGTCGCTCAAGACGTTCATTTCTATGGTGGGCAATACGGCATTTGGACGCGAAAGCCGTCTCCCGGCTGGCAGTTCACGGTTGTCGATGCCACATTCGAAGCACAGCGCGAAGCCGCGATTAGAGAGCACGAGGCCGGTCTTACGCTGATCCGCCCGCAATTCAAGAATGTACCTACTGCAATTTCGATTGATCCCAGGTTTGCCGAAGAACTTTGGGTTAAAGATGGCCGGATGGAAAACATCTCTGGCCCTGCCGTAATTATCAGCAACGAGAACAACGCGCGTACCGAAATAAACATGGAGAACGTTGTATGCGAAAGCGTTCCCATTTTTGCATCTTATCGGGAAAGCGGAAAGCAAGGTCCAGGAAGAGGAGGGAGCTACGCTGTAAAAACGTTTTCTCATGGCCTTCATTTCGATGACATGGGAGCTGTCCCCGCGATCCGGGATGTTTATGACACATCGCCTCTAAAGGCATTACCGCAGCCGCCCAGATCAGACATCCCAGATCTGCCGGCGATAAGCACATGGATCAACGTTCGGAGCCTCGGTGCGCGAGGCGACGGAGTCTCCGATGATACTGAAGTCCTAAAGAAGGCCATAGCTACACATAAAACGATTTACTTCCCGTCAGGTCAGTACTTGGTGAGTGACACGATTTCTCTCAGGCCAGACACAGTTCTGATCGGCCTGCACCCCAGCGTTACACGCATCATGCTTGCCGATTCCACGCCCGCATTCCAGGGCGTCGGAAGCCCCAAACCGTTGATTGAGACTCCAAAGGGTGGGACCAACATCGTGACCGGTATCGGTCTCTACACCAATGGAATCAATCCACGAGCTGTCGCTGCGAAATGGATGGCGGGCAGCGATTCGCTCATGGATGATGTTCGATTTCTGGGCGGACATGGCACTGTCGATCCGGGCAGCACGCCAGAAGAAGCGTCAAAGGTGTGGCAGAGGATTTATAACAACACGCACACTGCTGACTCCGATCTGAATCGTCGATGGGATGGACAATATCCCAGCCTATGGATTACTGACGGCGGGGGCGGCACCTTCCTGGACATTTGGACACCGAGCCCCTTCGCGCAAGCTGGCCTCTACATTTCAAACACCACAACATCCGGACGCATTTATCAACTGTCAAGCGAACACCACGTCCGCAACGAGGCTGTGCTGCGCAATGTATCGAACTGGGAAATCTACGCGCTTCAGACGGAAGAGGAAAGAGGCGAGAGCGGCTTCGCGCTCCCGCTCGAAATTGATAACTCCACCAACATCACAGTTGCGAATCTGCATATGTATCGCGTTGTAAGCAGCTATCAGCCGTTCCCTTACGCGATAAAGGTGACAAACTCACACAACATCCGACTTCGCAATGTTCACTGTTACAGCAACAGCAAAGTTTCCTTTGACAACGCAATTTACGATCCTCTACGCAGGAGCGAGGTGCGTCAGCGAGAATTCTCCTGGCTCACAATCTCGGGCGACGCGCCTCGGCGATCCAAGAAGGAATCGTCTTCTCTCTTCGCCGAGGGAGCGAAGATTGAGAAAATCGCCGGCGGTTTTTTCAACATCTCGGGGGGAGCAGTCGATCGAGCGGGCAATTTCTATTTTGTTGACCCAAAATGGCAAACAATCTACCGCTACTCACCGGCAACGCAGGTGGTATCGAAGATCCGGGATAATCCGCTCGAGCCCGTCCAATTGGTCTTCGACAAATCAGGCGATCTGATCGTGATTTCGTCTGCGGGAAACGGCACTGTGTACAGTCTTAAGCCTGACGCACCCAGCGACGACGTAACATTGCTAAAGCCTGAACCCTCGCAACCGCGGTCTGAAATGATTCCAGTCTTGCCGGTCGACTACTTGGGCAATGCTGACGACTTCACTAAAAAGATCGAGATTGCAAAGCCCTATCACTTTGTATCGGCGGACAAAAGTGTTTTCATTCCCGCGGGTCAGGACTTTGTAACCGGACAGCTCTACTACGGAGCGAAAATACATGATGTGCTTCGCGCATTCGGCATGGCGCCTGCCGCTCCCGGGCATCCGTTCTACATCTCCGACGAGGCTGAAGAGAAAACCTATTCCGGCCATGTCAACCCTGACGGTACTCTCTCAAATCTCAAGCTTTTTGCGGAGCGCGGCGGTGAAGGTCTCGCCGTCGACAATCAAGGAAACGTGTACCTAGCCGCCGGGCAGGTGTTCGTGTACAACTCCTCTGGTCGGCTGATCGACACCATCGATATTCCCGAGCGACCGTCACAACTAGTGTTCGGTGGACCGGACGGAAAGACGCTATTTATCCCTGCTCGCACTTCTCTTTATGCCGTCCGAACTCGGTAGACTAAAGCCTTTCCTTTCTAAACACATTACAAGTGAAGTCAGAAGAATTCTAACCCAGTCTTCTTCGGAAGCTTCGAGATGCATTGACCTTGATGTAGCCGCGAGCGGGTAATATAAAAGCACTATCGTGCCGCGCCAGAGAGGGAGTCTAAGGTACCTACGGAACTCCTATCAATGAGGGCCCTGTCCCAGAAGACCATCGCGAAAGCCTTTTTGTGGTTTGCGGCTCTTTCTGGAGCTTACCTTTACGCTTTTCCTGGGCCAAATCTTTTCTACATCAGCATTTCCCTGGCTCATATCGCGCTGGGAGTGGTCGCTGTTCTTGCTGCTCCTTTCCTTATTCGCACGGTGCGGCTGCTCTCCCGGCTGGCAAGGGCCGGCGTTGTACTTCTGATTTTGGGCGCGATCGATGGCGTGATCGTGATGGTTGTGGGCGGAAGCCGTCCACATCTTGAGTTCGTCTACCTTCATTCGATCTTGTCATTCGCAGGAGTACTGCTGCTCCTGGCGAACTGGCTTCGGTCAAAGCAGTGGTTTGCGTCCGCCGCGCCAAGGTTGACTGTTCAATGTGCGGTGATGTTCCTCGTTGCGGCCCTTCTGGTCGTGGGAGCGCACTATTGGCGAGTGAAGCGGTGGGCGGCTTCGACTCCGATTCGCAATCCTGAGATTGCTCCGGCGGAGATGACCAAAGAGGGAGACGGTCCCAGTGGATTGTTTTTCCCCAGTTCGGCGCAGACGACTGACGGCAAATTTATTCCGGCGAAGTACTTCATGGAGTCGCAGGCGTGCGAGCGGTGTCACAAAGATGTCTACGAACAGTGGAGCAGCTCAGCTCACCACTTCTCTTCGTTCAACAATCAGTGGTATCGCAAGAGCATTGAGTACATGCAGGACGTAGTTGGGACGCGTCCGTCGAAGTGGTGCGGAGGCTGCCACGATCCTTCAGTCCTCTACAGCGGCATGATGGATACGCCGATCAAGCAGATCGTGCACACGCCCGAGGCCAATGCGGGCTTGGGATGCCTGATGTGCCACTCCATCACAAAAGTGAAGAGCACAATGGGACAGGGCGATTTTGTGCTCCTGTATCCCAAACTGCATGAGCTCGCTGCGAGCAAGAATCCGGTCATGCGATGGCTGCATGATTATTCCGTTTATGTGAATCCTGAGCCGCACCGCCGCGCTTTCTTCAAGCCCTTCATGCATAACGAGCAGTCGGCTGAGTTCTGCTCGAGCTGCCATAAGGTTCATCTCGATGTGCCGGTGAATCACTATCGCTGGATTCGCGGATTTAACGACTACGACAACTGGCAGGCGAGCGGAGTCTCTGGGCTTGGCGCGCGGTCGTTTTACTATCCGGCCAAACCGCAGCGTTGCCTGGATTGCCACATGCCCCTTGTGGAGTCTGCCGATTACGGAACTACCGATGGGAAGCTGCATTCTCATCGCTTCCCTGCCGCGAATACTGCACTACCATTTGCGAATCAGGACGAGAAGCAGATGCAGGCGGTGCTGGACTTTCTCAAGAACGGAATCATCAGCGTCGACATGTTTGGCATAAGTCCAGAGGCAAAGCAGGTCAACACCAGTGCGGCTCTCCCAGGCGAGCTTTCGACAACCTTTGCCGTGGGTGAAGAAGCTGAATCTAGCGTGCGTCCTTCTGGCGCTGAGACGAGTGGATCGGAGGCATTTGAAGTCACTGCTCCCCTAAACGAAGTGCATCCTGCGTTGCGTCGCGGCGATACCGAGCGCTTGGACGTTGTGGTGCGAACGCGGAAGGTTGGGCACTTCTTCCCTGCCGGAACCGTCGACGGTTTCGACGTGTGGCTGGAGCTGAAGGCGACCGACGACAAAGGACAGGTCCTGTTCTGGAGCGGACGCGCAGAAGACAACGGCAAAGGACCAGTTGAGAAGAGCGCGCACTTCTATCGTTCGCAGAGCATCGACGAGCACGGCAATCCCATTAACAAACGCAACGCATGGTCCAACCGTGCGCTGGTGTATGTGAGATTAATTCCTCCTGGCGCAGCCGACACTGTTCATTATCGACTCCGAATTCCCGAGAACGCCGGCGACAAGATCAAGTTTGAAGCCAAGCTCAACTACCGGAAATTTTCCTGGTACTACACACAGTTTTCTTATGCCGGCAAGAGCACCGGCGAAGCGCATCAGATGGCACCCGGATTCGATGATCGCAAAGTTTCATTCGACGCCGATATGTCCGGAGTCTCCGGCAATCTGAAATACATTCCCGATCTGCCTATCGTGACTATCGCCTCAGACGAGGTCACGCTGCCGGTTGTCGCGAAGAGTGCCCCGAAGCCTGAACCGAAGCGGCAGTTGGAGGCAAAGGATTGGGAGCGTTGGAACGATTACGGAATCGGCCTCTTTCTTCAAGGTGACCTGAAGAGCGCTCTCGCTGCCTTTCAAACCGCGGCTGAGGCCGATCCTGCAAGAGCAGACAGCTATGTAAACATGGGGCGGGTTTTGGTGCAGGAAGGCGATGAACAGCGCGCCAAGCAAGTGCTGGAGAAAGCGCTCGCGATCGATAACAGCCTCGCCCGAACGCATTATTTCTACGCTCGCGCTTTGAGGATAGAGGGTAAGTACGATGAAGCGCTGCAGCATCTGCGAATCGCGCAGCAACAGTACCCGCAGGATCGTGTCGTGATCGACGACATCGGCAGGATTCTATTCCTGCAGCGCAAGTATCAGGACGCTGTCAACGAACTGAAGAAGACTCTAGCGATCGATCCTGAGGATCTGCAGGCAAATTACAATCTGATGCTGAGTTATCGCGGACTAGGAGACACCGCACAGGCTGCCGAATATCAGAAGCGCTATTTGCGCTTCAAAGCCGATGAAGCGGCGCAGGCGCTCACCGGTCCATATCGTTTGGCTCATCCGGAGGACAATAACGAACGTCAGACAATCCACGAGCACGAGAGTGCTCCGCTCGCTATTCCCGCTCGCCAAACAAGAACCGCTACGCTGAAATCAAAGCGCCGCTCAGTTGCCTCTTCAGGGTCGCAAACGATAAGCTCGTTCTCTCCCGGTCATCGATGAAGAAATCTATTCCGCGTCTTACTTGCCTTGTTCTCCTAATAGGTTGCTCAATCGCTCTTGCCCAAAACGGGCAATTCACGAACATTACCCAAGCTGCCGGCATTCGCTTTGTCCACAACAGTGGCGCAACGGGAAAGCGATATCTCCCGGAGACGCTGGGAGTGGGCGTCGCTTTCATCGACTACGACAACGATGGCTGGCAGGACATTCTCTTTGCCAACAGCCAGGACTGGCCTGACGCTCCGAAGCGGCCCTCGACGCTGAAGCTCTACCACAACAATCGCAACGGAACGTTTTCCGATGTTACGCAAAAGTCCGGGCTCGCAATCAGCATGTACGGTATGGGAATTGCCGTCGGCGATTACGATAACGATGGCTACGACGACGTGTTCGTCAGCGCAGTGGGCCAGAGTCGACTTTTTCGCAACAATGGCAACGGCACCTTTACCGATGTCACCCAAAGGGCCGGCATCGCTGGCGTGCAGGAGTTCAGTACCAGCGCAGCGTGGATCGACTACGACCGCGACGGCAAACTTGATCTCATCGTTGCCAACTATGTTCAGTGGTCGGCAAAGCAGGACATCTACTGCAGTCTCGACGGAAAGAAAAAATCCTACTGCACGCCCGAGTCTTACAAAGGTGCTTCGATTCGGGTCTGGCACAATCTTGGCAATGGTAAGTTCGAGGATGCGACTGTCAACCTCGGTCTGCTCGACATGACGTCGAAAACCCTGGGGATTGCCATCCTCGACTACAACCACGATGGATGGCCGGACTTCGTACTCTCCAACGATACTCAGCCCAACAAGCTCTACGTCAACGACAAAGGCAAACATTTCTCCGAAGCTGCAGTCACCGCCGGCATCGCCTATAGCGAGGAGGGTTTGGCCCGTGCCGGAATGGGAGTGGATGCGGCTGATTATGATCGCAGCGGCAACTCAAGCATTCTGATCTCGAATTTCTCGAACCAGATGCTCTCCTTGTTTCACAACGAGGGACATGGTCTGTTTGTGGACGTTGCTCCGACTTCCGAGGTCGGCCGCGAAAGTCTGCTGACCTTAGGCTTCGGGTGCTTTTTCTTTGACTATGACCTCGATGGCTGGCTCGACATTTTTGTAGCGAACGGCCACATCGAAGATCAGATCGAGAACATTCAAAAGCGGGTCCGCTATGCTGAGCCTCCACATCTGTTTCGCAATCTTGGCAATGGCAAGTTCACGGAAGTGACGCAACGTATGGGCGCTGAATTTGCGCGTCCCCGTGTCGCCCGCGGAGCTGCATACGCCGACATCGACAACGATGGCGATCTCGACCTTGTAATGACGACCAACGCAGGCCCGGCGCAGCTCTTCCGCAACGACAGTACTGGAAACCAGAGCCTGCGCGTCAAGCTAGAGGGTACGAAATCGAATCGCGACGGAATCGGCGCCGTTGTTCGCGTGCAGAGCGGCGGTAGCCAACAGTCACTCATGATGCGCAGCGGATCCAGCTATCTTTCGCAGAGCGAATTGGTGCTGACCTTTGGGCTTGGCAGCGCGACGAAAGCAGATCGAATCGATATTGAATGGCCAAGCGGTCAACACGACACGCTGCAGGACATCCCTGCCAGCCAGGTGATCACAGTTCGGGAAGGGGCCGGAATAAAGTCGAGCCAGAAACTCAAACCAAGATCGTAGCTCCCATCTACTCCAGCGCTCCTTATCCTGGCTATGCACTGTCATCCCTCACTCCGCAGCGAGACTGGCTTGGGATTCGACGATTCTGCGGCGGAGTGGGGGATCTGCTTTTTCTTCTCGCGAGGAGAAAAGCAGATCCCCCGCTCCGCAAGACCCAGGCGTGGTATCGCAAGCAGAATCGTTGCGGAGCGAGGGATGACAGTCTCTGGAATAGCCTCGGAGATCTCGGCTCAGCGAATAATCGCCAACAAGCACCCTGACCAGGTTTCCCAGCCTATAATCCTTCATTTTCTGCGGCCACTCAGTTACATTGTTCAGACTGTGAACCCTCTGGAATGAAACACTCAATGGATCACCTGGCATCTCTTAACAAGCTCTCGACATCCATCGTCGTCGTCGCATTCTCACTCTGCATCTTCCCGTCAAACGCGCACGCTGCCGATCGCGCTCAGGTCCTCACGCGCGGTTATAACAACCAGCGCACTGCGGCAAATCTCGCCGAGAAAGAGTTAAAGCCCGCGAACGTAAATGTCGCCCACTTCGGGAAGCTCTTTATGTTGCCGGTGGATGATCAGATCTATGCGGGCCTGCTGTATGCGGCCGATGTGCCGATTGCGGGCCATAAGCACAATGTTCTATTGGTCGCAACCGTCAACAACAGTGTCTACGCCTTCGACGCTGACCGATTTGGAAATCCGCTCTGGCACAAGAACTTCAATGGCACTGGCCGTCCAACGCGAAATACCGAAGTCGGTCAGGCTTGTCGCATTTACAACGACTTCATTGGGAACATCGGCATCATTGGTACTCCCGTGATCGGCCCGGACAGGACAATGTACTTTGTGACGCGAACAGTGGAGGGCGATGCTTCTGTCCAGCGTCTGCGGGCGATCGATGTCGCGACAGGTAATGACCGTCCGAACAGCCCGCAGATCATCCAGGCGACAGTGCCTGGAAACGGAGATGACACGAATGGATCAGTTGTCACCTTCAACCCCGTAACGGAGAATCAGCGTCCGGCATTGGCTCTTTCTGACGGAACCGTCTACATCGGCTGGGCATCATTCTGCGATACGCGGCCTTATCACGGCTGGATGATGTCGTACGATGCCTCGACACTTAAGCAAGTCGGAGTGTTTAACGCCTCCCCGAATGGGAACATGGCGGGCATCTGGATGTCGGGCGCCGGACCGGTTGTGGACCAGTCCGGGAATCTGATCGTTACGACCGGTAACGGAAGTTTTGACGGCAAGACCGACTTCGGCGAGTCGACGATCAAGCTGCAGGCAAAGTTGCTTCGTCCGCTGGATTCCTTTACGCCTTCAAATTTCAACACTCTGAACGACTTCGATCTCGACTTTGGAACGCAGGGTCCGACTCTGCTACCGGGCACGAATCACCTCGTGGTAGGCGGTAAAGAAGGCAAGATGTACTTGCTTGACGCGCAAAAACTGGGAGGGCAGGCCCCGGGGGATATCCAGGTCTCTCAAGTCGTTCAGGCGGTTGATCCAACGGTTCGTCCGACGTTGACTCATCATATGCACAACGTTATTCCGGCGTGGCAAAGCCCTCAGGGCTTGAACGTTTACGTGTGGGGAGAGAGTGATTTCCTGCGCGTTTACCGCTTCAATCCGTCGACCCATAAGTTCACCCTGCCTGCGGTTGCCAGCGGTTCCATTCTGGCACCGAGCGGAATGCCCGGCGGCATGATGAGCATCTCGGCGAATGGCTCCCGTCCTGGGACCGGCATTCTCTGGGCAACGCTGCCGAGGGCGGGCGATGCCAACCAGATGACAGTGCCCGGCGGCCTTTATGCCTATGATGCCGAGAATCTGAAGTTCCTCTGGTCGAGCACAGCCGCAGGCGACGATCCGCTGAACTTCGCCAAAGGTAGTCCTCCGATCGTGGCCAATGGCAAGGTGTACGTCGCTTCTATTTCGAACTTTGTGTCCGTTTACGGCAAGCGGAAGCGCGCAGGCGATTCTCAGAATCTCGCTTTGCGAGCCAAGGCGACTGGAAGCGCCGCGTGTATGCCCGATCAGACGCCCGAAAAAGCAGTCAACGGCAGTGCTGAGGATGGCCCAAATGACAAATGGTGTTCTGCGGCGGCGAATCCGTTTCTGCAGGTTGATTTAGGCAAAAACGTCGCTATTGGTCGCATTGTTGTAGAGCACGCGGGCGCCGGTGGCGATGACTTCAAGATGAACACGCGTGACTTCAGCATTCAGGTAAGCGCCGACGGCCAAACCTTCTCAACTGTCGCTAACGTCTCAGGAAATATCCAAAGCATTACCACACATGACATTCCCTCGACTCAAGCCCGCTATGTTCGACTGAACGTGAACACGCCGGAAGGGACGCCGTCGCCGACCGCAAATATTTATGAATTCCAGATCTTTGCCGCCCCCGATCTCACCGCTGGAGGCGCTCATGGCCGATAAAGACATCCACTTTCGGTCTGAAACACCCAGGCCTGGAATGGATTCGCGTCAATTGCGGTACGCCGTTCTCCTCAGCCTGATCTGCGTTGTCCCATTCTGGATCCAGACGGCCGTAAGCCAGACAGCCGAGATCGCGAACTCGGGCCTCGTAATTACCACGCCTCCGGACGTTGCAGCACCTCCGGCCGATGCGCAAACGATGCCCTCCGGTTTGGCCATGAAGGTCCTCAAGGCAGGAAATGGCAGCGAGCATCCCACTGGCAACGATTGTGTGACGGTGAACTTTGTGGCATGGAAGACCGACGGAACCTTGTTCTCAACCTCCACGTCAATGGACAATTCGGAGCTTCTCTGTCTGAACGCAGCCATTGTAGGTGTCTCCGAAGCGCTCACCGAAATGGTGGTGGGTGAGAAAAGGCGTCTCTGGGTTCCCGAAGATCTCACTTTCAGAGAACATCATCACCACGGTCAAAAGAGGCCGGAAGACGAAGAGCCGCCGCACAAGGATTTAACGTTCGATCTTGAGCTTCTCTCGATTATCAAAGCTCCAGCAACACCTGCCGAGCTCACCTCGCCCCCCGCGAGTGCGACCAGAACCTCGTCCGGTCTCGCCTATCAGGTGTTGAAGAGTGGTTCCGGCGCGGCACATCCATCATTGAAGAACAAGGTAGTGGTTCATTTTTCCTGCTGGAGAGCCGACGGCAGATTGTTCGAGTCTACCGAAATGGGAAATCACCCGGCGCTGGTCACGTTAGCCACTGCCCCGGCAGGATGGCGCGAGGCGTTGCCGCTGATGGTGCCCGGTGAAAAAACGCGCTTTTGGATCCCGGCGGCTCTCGCCTTCGGTGAGAAACCGGCAAACCGGTTCAATCCCCCGGGAGATCTGGTTTACGATATCGAGCTTTTGAGCGTGCAGTAGACCCAGCCGGGTAGCGGGTTCGATCTTAAAGAAATACAAGAAGGAGAAGGAAAGACGGCCTTCAAATTGAAGGCCGTCTTGTTGTGAGTACTAGTTGAAAGTGTAGCGCAACCCGGCCTGCATGACCCGGTATGAGTTCGGGACCATGGCTGTCCAGTTGCTGAAGTCCGGAGAAGGAGCAGTGGATCCAGGAGTGATTCCGTAGCCGCTGCGGCTAAAGTTAATTCCCTGGAACTGCTGCGTGTTGGTCAAGTTGAATACTTCCCAACGGAACTGCAACTTGTGATTCTCGTTGTAAGGCATGGTCCAGATCTTGCCAATTCCCAAATCGAGATTGATGTAATGCGGATACCGGAAGTAGTTCCGCAATCCAGTCTCTCCGGGATAGGAGTTTCGGAAATTCAGGAAGGCTGTTGGCTCGCAAGCTCCGAAATACTGCGGCTTTGCGACCAACCGCGTGCTGCAGCCGTTGTTTGGTACTGGACCTCTGAGGCTGGTATAGCTCTGCACTTCCCAGTTTGTTGACCATTCTGCCGCATCGTACGGAGCGCCAAATGGAGTGCCTGTGTTGAAGCGGAAGACGTTGGAGAATTGCCACCCTCCGATGAGCTGCTCGACAAACCCGTGAGCATCGCTGCCCAACAACTTGCCATTTCCAAAGGGCAGTTGCCACACCGAGTTGACGTTGATTATGTGGCGGCTATCGAAATCGGAAGCCGTGTAGTTATCCTGCGGACGGAACGGGTTCAGGATGAGCGCCGACCCACTATAGGCGCCATACGCCTGCAAGCCCGAAGCGTTGTCGAGCGAATGCGAAAATGTGTAATTGAAATCAACAGTTAGGTCGCGCAAACGCTGACGATACGAGGCGGCCAGACCATGATAGTTCGAGTATGCGAAGGTCGACCACGTAGTCAAGGCTCCATACTGTGGCTGGAAGAACGCGTGCGGGCCAATGTTCGAAAGGTTCTCCATATCGAGCATCGTCGTCGTCCAGTCGTTGGTATTGATGAGAGCATCTTGATATACAGCCTGGGTCGAGGAAACGCAGGGTTTGCTCGAGGAGCACAAGTTTGCATTCATGCCCGCAACGGGAAACAGGTTCTCGAAGTAGGGGATGACCGGGACGGCGCCGCCGGGAGTTCCCACCTGGCTGAACGGCACTCCAGCCTGGCGAGCCTTCTCGAGAATGGTCGCAGCCGTGTAGAAGTCCATACCGCTCTTCGGATCTCGCAAGTCTGCAGGCGTTGCGATGTCTTTCTGCGCCAGCAGATCACGAGCAAAAGTTCCGACATAGGAGAGTGATAGAACTCCTCCCTTAGGCATTTCGCGCTCAAATGTCAAACTTACTTTGTAATTCTTAGGTGTTTGCAGCTGCGAGTTCAGGGACGACTCAATCCTCGTCGGGAATGCCTGCTCCGTCTGCTGCAACGGGAAGGTCAAGTTCGCAGGAACGGTGATTTTCGGCAGCGAACGTACATCCTGATTGAAAGAAGTGAACTGTGGCCCAGGTGCTGAGGTGCAGGAAGGTAAGCCATTGCCGACGACCACGTAATGGCCGCAGCCGACGTTATAGGTGTTCACAGGAATCGTTGTCTTCGACGAGAAGCCCAGAGTGTTGCGCGTGTCGAAGAATGTTGCGATCGATTCACCGAAGGAGTCGGGCAGCATCGCAAATCCGCCACGTATTACGCTGGCATGATTCTTGCCGAAAATCTTCGACCAGAATCCTTCGCCGGGGTTTGGTGACCAGGCAAGGCCGAGCCGAGGCAGAAACACTGTCTTATCCCAGTTGTAGAGCGGTGGGCCGCCATTGGCGGGGCCTGATTTGTTGATGATGATGTCTTGCAGGTACGCGCTGCCGGCATTCATGGCGTTTACGCGATTCTGGAAGATTTGTCCGAGAGGAATGGTTGGTTGTACTTCGAATCCGTTCTTCTCATACACAGGACGCCACAGACTGTAACGCAGGCCGGCGGAAAGGGTAAGGTTCTGATTCACCTTCCAACGGTCCTGGAAGTACCCTTCATAGCCTTGAGTTGCAAAGTTGCGCCTAGTCGGAGCGCCTGAATTCAGGAGTGATCCGTCGCGATTAAACAAGAAGTTAGCTGTGTACTGAGTGTAGCGGCCAAGCAGAGCGGTGACAGCATTCTCTACCGAGCTCTTGTAAGCGGAAGAAACCGTGTATCCACGAGTCTCCGTCAGGTACTGATTGATCGCGTTGATCAACAGGTTCGTCTTATAGCCTGAGGGATTCGTAGTAGCCGTATCAAACGAGTTGCTGAAATTGACGCTCCCGTTGCTGATGGTCAGGATGTTGGCGCCGAATTCAAAAGTATGACGGCCCTTGATCCACGAGACGTCGTCCACGAAGTTGTTCACAGGTGTCGTGCGGCTACTGTCATAAGTAAGGTTGGTCGGTTGATACACCAGCCGGAAATACCCTAAGTTGCCCGACGTATCTCCACCCTTGGTAAACGCCTGCCGCGTCATTCCGTAGTGGAAGTTGTTGACGACATTGCTATTGATAGTCCAAGTGTGTCCAACGGCGAGACCCCAGGGGTGACTCCAGGTTGTGGGTGCTTTTTCGTTTGGAAATCTTGCGGCTTGTTGAATGTGGTCGTAGATCACATTCGTACGGACATACAGCTGCTGGCTTTGATTCAGCGTGTAGTCCAGCCTTAGCGAATGGGAATTGAGATGAACTGGTGCCGGGGAATTGAATACGTTTCCAGCCGTATTCAATAAATCACCTACGGAATTGCTGTTTGCTGGAATCTGTGCTCCCTGCGCCAGTGCCGTTACTGCAGCAGGATTGACTCCACCGGTGTCCGGAAAGATGTTCGCAATGTCGGTAGCGTTAATCTGCTGGAGATTGCCGTTCGAATCCTTAAACTTCACGATTCCCTGACCGAGCGAAGGCAGCGGGATGGTGCTCGGAGTTCCGGGACTTTGACTTGCATCCCGTCGTCCCTCATAGCTGTAAAAGAAGAAAAACTTACCCTTGATGATTGGTCCGCCAACGGAAGGTCCGAAAGTGTTTCGAATTAGAGCGGGCCTCGGCAGTCCGTTGTGATTGTTAAACCAGTCATTGGCCTCGAAAATTGTGTTTCGATGAAATTCCGAGAGAACTCCCCTGAAGCGGTCGGCGCCGCTCTTGCTGACGAGTTGGACCTGGGCTCCGGAGGATTTCCCGCCGGATGCATTCGACGATACAGTCGAAAGCCGAAACTCTTCTATAGCATCCGCGTTCAGTCGTAAAACCGGTCCTGCAATCGGACTGGCAGGTGTGCTGGAGTTCAGAGTGTCAGGTCCTGCCTGATTGGTCTGGGCGTCATTAATGTCCACCCCGTCGAGCGTGACATTTGCCTGATCCATGCGCCCGCCGGCAACATAACCGTCCTTGGTTACGCCGGGTTGGAGGCTTAGCAACGACAGCACATTGCGTGCTTCCATAGGAAGCTGCGTAATTTGCTCGCTTACGATCGTGTTGCCCAGGCTTGAATCTTGGGTGTTGACCTGCACTGCCGCATTTTCGGCGATCACTTCTACCGTCTGCGTTGTCGATCCGACTCGTAAGACTACGTTGAGGTCCGACGGGGTAGCCACCAAAGCGTGAATGCTCTCCAACACCGACTTCTGGAACCCGGGAGCTTCTACCTCAAGCTTGTAGTCGCCGGGAGGAATAAGGTCGAACGAAAAGTTGCCGACGGGCCCCGTCTTTTGCGTGCGGACGATGTTCGTGGCTGTGCTGGTCAAAGTGACCATCGCGCTGGGTACGACGCGTCCTTGGGGATCTGTGACTGTGCCGCGGACTGCACCAGTGCCTGTCTGAGCTACGCTGATGCCCACGCAGGATAGCAACACCCCAAGTAATACAAGAGCTCTGGTCAACTGAGCTTTCATGGATTTTCGCCTCCGAATCGAAGTGTGGAAATGTTCACGGCAGTAAATGCAGGCTGAAACAAACGAGAAACTGCGCCCGGGCGGACACAAAAAGAACGCGGGGTTTTGGGAAACCCTCTTCACTGAAAATTCTCTCCGCCCAATGAGTCAGTTGACGAAACCTGACTCGAAGAATTTGGTCACGACTGCCGGCTGATTACCGCCCAAAAATCGGAGCAGCTCAGCTCTGTGGCCGCGAAGAATAGAACAGGAAGGCAGACGTTATCAAGGGATAAAGAGAGGAAATTCAGGTATTAAATGCTATGGAAGCGATAGAAATAGCTTATGAACTGGCGTCGGGGACGACCAAGGAGTTGAAATGCCTTCCGCCAGCACTCATCATCGAGGAAGTGGGAAGGCTTGGCTCGAGGGAAGGCAATAGAAAACTTTTCTTCTGTCTCACGTTCGGGGGTCACTCCATCAAGGAGGCAAGTCCCTGCTAGTTCCTTGTTAATTTTCTGAATCCCGAGCGAAAACAACGGAAGTGCTTTGTCAATAGTGGCTTGCGGAGAAATCCACAGAATTCCCTGTTAACTCCCTGGTTTTGAACGAAATTTGTAAATTTTGGGCAGAATTCAACGATTTTGAGATCGAATTCGAAAAAGGCCCTGTTATTTTTCCTGTTCTTTGACTTCCTAGAACGAAAACTGGACCTGCAAATCGATCCGGCGGTTGGCTGCCTGCGTGTTGAATGGTCCGTTCGCCAATGACATCGATTCGCCAAAGTTGGTAGTGGCGTTCGGAACGAATGCTTGGCGACTGAGTATTCCAACCGGCGGGGCGAGATTTTGATGGTTGAAAAGATTACGAGCTTGGACGCTGAAAGTAAGGTTGTAGCGATGCCCGCTCGAACCTCCGCCGAATATACCACCCATGCCCCCTCCAGGACCTCCGAAACCGCCGAAGCCTCCGCGGTCGCGACCGCCGCCTCCACCGCCTCCGCCACGACCTCCGCGATTTCCTCCGGCATTGCCGACGCTTTCAAGTCGCTCACCTAAGCCGATGGTTTTGCTTACACGCAGATTTACGGAGACGTTTGCCGGTCCCTCTCCCAAATTGATCGGGATTGGGCTGTACGCTTGCCCTGGCAGTGGAATGAAAAAGCAGAGCGGATTGATCGTAGAGAAAGTGCCGCATTGGGGTGATGCGGCTGCGAATCCGGGCCGGGCGTTGAAGATTGAGGTGCCGAGCAGGTCTTCAGGAATCGTGATGTTGTAGGGCTGGCCGGAGTTCGCGATGATAAACGGGCTCAGCCGGAATCCGAAGGGAGCAGTAACTGAGCCTCCGATGAAGAGACGGTTCCGCACGTCGAATGCAGCGCGCCCGTAATCGGCGCTTGGGTTGTAGGGATTCGTCGGGAAGCTTCCAGATCCGCCAGTATCGCTGTTGGCAAAGCTCAACGAGTAGAAGGCGAAGATCGACAGATTCGGCCCGTAACGCATATTGAGGTTGGTAATGAGCTGGTTCTGCTTGAAGATCCCCTCGGATTGGTACTCGTAGATGTTGCCGGTTGCACAACCCAGCGGACAAACTGGATTTGCTGGGAACGTTCCAGGAAATGGCGCATTGATATTGTTGGTAAAGAGCTGATGCAGTCCACGCGCGTTTAGATAGGTGAGTGAAAGCTTCGTAGCCTTGGTGAGCTGATGCTCTACGCCAACCGCAGTCTGCATCACATATGGCGCGCGCAAATTCGAGTCGATGCGATACACCGTCGGCGACCCGCCCACAAACCCATCGAAAGACGGTGGAATGCTGTCAGGTCCAAATGCCGGATTCTGCACGATGAATGACTGCTGATTCGTTCCATTCAAACGAGTCGCCTGCAAAACGAGGCTTTGCGGGAAGCGGTCATAAAACATGCCAAACCCAGCACGTACCACTGTCTTTGGTGTCGAGCCCTTTTTCCCTACTCCAAGCGCGACGCCCAGTCGCGGAGCGAAGTCTGTGTAGTCATGAATCGCATTTTGCGTCTCGTAGCGCAGACCATAGCTAAACGTCAGGTTCGGCCGAGCCTTCCAGTCGTCCTCTGCATAGACTCCGACATCTACAAAAGTGTCCGAGATTAAAGGCTGCCCCGCTGCAATGGAAAACTGATTCGCTCGGCCGGCTGCAAATGCTGCGAGTGATGGATAGTTGAATGTTCCATTGAAATTCTGCGCGAGCTGATTGGAGGCCTGCGATATACGCAGTCGGCCGCCGAACTTCATCGAATGATTGCCGGACAATATCGACGTGTAGTTCTGAAGCTCGTAATGATTTTCGTCGTTAACTACGTGCCCCGAGCTGTTGCCTCCGCTTGCGAAGAAACCCGGAATGGAAAGCTCGGCGGCCGTGCTTACTGGCGTCTGGTCGCTGTGAATGCGTTGATACTGAAATCGAGTCTCATTCACGACCTTCGTGCTCAGCACCTGGGTGTCGCTGATTTGCAGGCTATGCTCGGAGCTGTCGAGGTTGTAGCCGAGCGAGGGCAGATTAATCCGGCTGGGGCTAACCTGGCCGATGCCATCGTTCTCTTCGTGCGCTCCCTCATATTCATATCGGGCAGTAAGGGTGTTTGTATTCGTGAGCTGGTAATCAAGGCGGGGGCCGGCCTCGGTTCGCGTGCGCGGATTCGGTACAGTCTGCTGAGCACATTCCGGCAAAACGAAACTACCGCACTGAGGACTCACAACTGACACGTCGCCGATGTTGCGCCGCTGCGCATTCAGGAAGAAAGAAGCCTTCTTACCCAGAGGTCCCCCGAAATTACCCTCGTACATCTCGGTGTGGTAGTCCGGCGGGTCAGGAATGTTTGAAGTAAACGGGTTTCGCGAGTTGAAAATTGAATTATTTTCGTTGAACTGTAGTTGCCCGTGATATTTGTCCGTTCCCGGTTTGGTAAAAATCTCAACGCGCCCAAAACCAAGCTTGTCATATTGCGCAGAAAACGGGTTCGAGTTGATGCGAATTTCGCGAATCGACGACTTCGGTGGAAGTTGTCCACCGGTGAATCCGTCGATGTACATCTGTCCGCCATTGGGGCCCGCAGAGGGACCAGCGAGTGCCTGAAGTTCCGATTGCAGCTCGTCAGGATCGTCGGACAATGCGTCCAAATCCTTGTCTCTCAAAACAACAGTATTCGAGTTGTTGGTGGGACTTGTGTCGACATTGTTTCCCTCCGATTGCACGTCGAGGTTCTGCTTTACCACTTCGATCTCAAGGGGAATATCGAGCGATGCCGGATGCCCTTCAACCACAGATACTGACGCCTTGGAAAACGGAGCGAAGCCTTGGGCGGCAGCTGAGACGGCGTACTGCCCGGCGGTCAGGCCTTTGATTTGATATTGCCCGTCGCCACCCGAAGTGGCGCTGGTTTCCTGCCCGCTCGCTGACTTCGCCGTAATGACTGCATTGGGGATGACGGCGCCACTAGGGTCGGTCACTTTCCCGCGCAGAACGCCGCCTTGGCCAAGTGCTGCTGAAGAAAAAGTCAGGATCGTGAGAAGAGAAAAGAGAGATAGAGAAATGGATCGCAATCGGAACAAGCCAAGAGTCACGTAGTCTTCGCCTAAATAAGAAGTATGAGAACTGTCGTTCACTGATTTCCGCCTTCGGCGCCGCTTCCCATACTCCATCCTGAAAGTAGATTGGCGGCACTGGTTTCGGTGGGAGCGGCAGTGAGGATCGGCTCAACTCCGCTTAGGAGAGTGAGAGCGGTAACTTGCTGACCGGAGGCAGCGTCTGTTGTCACAATCATGACAGCATCGCCCTTCTGAAGATCGGTAAGCGAGGCAGCCGGCATGCGACGAATGATCTGCTGAAAGTCTGGCCCACCGCCCGGCCTCCCCGGTCCTCCACCGGGCCGTGTTTGTTGTTCCCCGCCCGCTCCTGCTGCAGTGCTCTGTGCCTGCTCCGCATTGTTTCCCGCTCCAGCGGGCCGTTTCAGGAACATCGCGATCCTTTGGGCGACCTCGGGAGGAATCTTGCGCATCTGCGTTTCTGGAGTCACTTTCACCACCGCGGCCCGCTTCTGAATCAAATCCATCACGGTGATGGTTCCAGCGGAGTTGTCAACCGAACTCACAGTACCTGCAATGTTTCTAAATGTACCCGAGATCACTGCGTCGGCATTGACCAACTGACCATCACTACTTCTGTTACCCCGAGCTCGAATCTGGTCGCCAACTTTGATTTCGCTAAATGAACTCTTCTTTGCATCGCCGAACTTCACCGAATCCGGAGGGTAGCGCAGAAAAAGAGTGTTGTCCGTCGTGTGTATAGCGATGGTTTGGCTAGGACTGGTCGAGACAGTAATTGTCCCGGCTGTCGTATCGACACCGCGAACAATTCCCCCTGCACCTCGCCTCTGCCATTCCTGGATATCCTGCTGCTGGCGATTGGCAACATCGCTCTGTTTCATCACGATCAGCGACGTCGCTGCAATTGAGCCTGTCGCCTCCGACGGTGTCCCACGCGCCAGCACACGGTCTCCAACCTGCACATCCTGAAGAGAGATTGGCGTGGCGTCTTTCAGATCTTTCTGTCCAGGAGCGGTCTTTACAATTCGAGTTGAATCCGACACTGCCACTGCTGTTTCCGTTCCCGTATCGGTCTTTAGCGAGATTACTTTGCCGTTGATTGCTGCAACTGTGCCGATAGCCTTGGCTGCGTTCGAACTCGAGGCGGGCTGTTGTGCCGCCGTCAGACTCGGGAGCAAAGAAAAAGTGAGAAGCAGAAGAATCGAGCGAGCACAGGAAATCATCAATTTGACAGTAATGTTCAAATTTCCTCAAAGCGAATCGTGCTATCGCAAAGACACATCGGCGCTTCATTATTATCAGCTATCAAGACGAGCAACTCGTTGCTTGATGAGCGCCGCAGCACGTAAAGATTTGTAATAGATCGAATGCGCGAAGTCAGCCATATCGACTATTCTGCGTATTGAAATTACATCTGAGACGAGGGTTCATGTTGCGCTTCCAAAAGATGAATGGTGTTGTTGTGGTCTTGCTCGTGTCGATCCTTGTCGGCTGTGCCGCTGGACCAAAGTATCAACGGGCGAGCGTCTCTACTCCGCCAAGCTGGTCAGCGGAAGAACCGTGGCGCGCCGCGGAACCTAGAGATGGGATTCCCAAAGGCGCTTGGTGGAAGCTCTACCAGGATCCAGCGCTTGACACACTGGAAGAGAAAGCTCTTGATGCGAATCAATCCATTCAACTTGCTATCTCACGAGTCGAGCAGGCGCGAGACCTGGCTCGTGTCCAAGTTGCAGGCTACTTCCCTTCGCTGTCAGGAGGAGCCAACGCACAGCGACAACGAAGTTCTGCAAATCGTGCCGCCGTTTCGACGATTGCACCCACGACTGCGATCACGCAGAACGTCTACCAAATCCCATTTCAGTTGAACTATGAAGTAGATCTGTTTGGCCGCGTTCGTCGAAACGTTGAAGCAGCCAATGCGCAGTATCAGGCAACGGCCGCCGATCTTGAGAACGTTCGGCTGCTTATCACCTCCGATTTAGCCGCGGACTATTTCACGCTCCGGGAACTCGACGCTGAAATCGGTGACGTGCAGGAGTCTATCTCCTACTACGAAAAGGGGCTCGTGCTCGTGAACAATCGACACGCGGGCGGCGTGGCCTCCGGACTCGACGTCGCACAGCAGGAGACCGTGCTTGATGCCGCTCGCGCCCAACTGCATCTGCTGAAAGAACAGAGAGTGACGTTCGAACACGCGATCGCAACGCTGATTGGCGCTCCCGCCCCAACGTTCCGTCTTGCGCCCGCGACTCTCAATGCGCAAATACCTGCCATACCTCTTGGTGTTCCAACGGATGTACTCGAGCGCCGGCCCGACATCGCGACTGCAGAACGTCAGATGGCATCGCAAAACGCTCTTATTGGAGTCGCCCAGAGCGCGTTCTACCCATCAATCTTCCTATTCGGCGGTGGAGGACTAAACAGCTCCGATATCACCAACCTCTTTGGTGCGCCGAGCACGTTCTGGTCATTGGGAGTGTCGGCGGTAGAACCCATCCTGAATGGCGGCCGGATCCACGCGCAGGTAGATTTCGCAAAGGCTGGATATCAGGGATCTGTCGCGACTTATCGCAACACAGTGTTGAGCGCATTCCAACAAGTTGAAGATGGATTGTCCGGACTCACAACCCTAGCCGACGCCGCTTCCGCGCAGCAAAAAGCCGTAGACGATTCGCAGCGTTTTCTCAACATTGCAAATGATCGTTACGTCGGCGGATTGGTCACCTATCTCGACGTAATTACGGCGCAGCAAACGCTGCTTACCAACCAACGTCTTGCCACCCAAATCCAAGGACAGCGACTGGTCACATCGGTCTTCCTGGTAAAGGCACTGGGCGGGGGTTGGGATCGCAAAGAAATCGACGCGCTTCTAGTTCGCCCGACGGCTAAATCGGTTGTCCAGCAGTGACGTCGAGCAATCGCATTTTGGCGGACATTGAGCGGCGAAGCCGCTCGGACCCGAATCGTTAGTTCTTGAGACGAATCTAATGTGCAGGAGAATGCACATGAAGCTCCACCAGCTTTTGAGAGCGCTTGGCGTTATAGCTCTCATTTCACCTTTTTCACCCTCCCTTCTCGCTTTCCCGCAGGAGCCCGCTTTTCCGGGAGTTCCAACCAAGGTCGTGGTCAGTGTGGAGCCGCGGCACGGCAAGGAAGTTCCTACTGTTCGCGCCGAGGATGTAGTCGTCACTCAAGGAAAGCAGCACGATAAGGTCCTCGCGTGGCAGCCCGTTGAGGCTCCGGAAGTCGGAGTGCAAGTCTTCGTTCTCATCGATGATTCGCTCTCTTCCACCGAGACCGGTACAAAGCTCAACGACATCCGCGAATTCATCAATGCCCAACCCGCAACTGTCCTAGTCGGTGTTGGTTACATGCGAAACGGAACCGCGATGATTACGCAGAATCCAACGAACGATCATGCACGAGCAGCCAAGGCTTTGAGGCTGACCATTGGGGATGGTGGCGGTTCAGCGAGCCCATATTTTGCCCTGCAGGATCTACTGAAGAGATGGCCCCAGACAAATAGCGCACGCGAAGTAGTAATGATCACTGACGGAATCGATCGCTTCTGGGATGGAGTCGGCCTAGATGATCCTTATCTCAACTCTGCAATCGAGGAAGCGCAACGCGGCGGTGTAGTAGTGAGTGCGCTGTACGCTCGAGGAGGCGGACACTTTGGTCACTCTCCATTTAGGATCAATTGGGGGCAGAACTTCCTCTCCGAACTGGCGGATGCCACGGGCGGGGAGGCTTACTATCTCGGCAACGACGCTCCTCCGTCATTCAGACCGTACTTCACGGATCTTACAGAGCGAATCTCACACCAGTTTCTGCTTACCTTTGAAGCCCAACCAGGAAAGAAATCGGGCTTCGAAAGGATTAAGCTGAGCACTGAAGTCCCGAATGCGGAACTGGTAACGCAGCGACAAGTTTATGTTCCCACCGGCTCGTAATCACTCAACGACGCATGGAGGCTAGGAATAAAAATGGCAATGATCGTCGAAGCCCGACCCACCACCACTTACGCGACTCCAGCCCTGCCCAAAGCGGACTCCTGCATCCTGGTGATCTTCGGCGCGACCGGAGATCTCACCCGCCGCAAGCTGATTCCGGCGCTTTACGACCTTGCCTGCGTCGGATGCATGTCACCGCACTTTGACATTGTCGGTGTCGGCAGGAAGCCTCTCTCCGACGAGGACTTTCGCAGCAGCCTGGAGGAAGCGGCAGCGCATTCGAAAGACGCCCGCAACTTTACTGCTGAAGGTTGGCGCGATTTCGCTAAACGGATCCGGTATTTCGCCGCCGACACGAACGACTCCCAATCTTATACGCGCCTGGCACAATATGTTGCGGACATGCGACGCTCGGGGTGCAGTCCTAACCTGCTCTTTTATCTGGCCACTCCCACATCATTGTTTGAAGAGATCATTAACGGACTTGCAGCGGCCAGACTAAATCGCAACGAAAAGGGCTGGACGCGGATTGTCGTCGAAAAACCCTTTGGTCACGACCTCGCTTCGGCACGCGAATTGAATCAGGCGCTCCTTTCTGTCTTTAACGAAGAAGACGTTTATCGTATCGACCACTATCTCGGCAAAGAAACCGTACAGAACATTCTGGTGTTTCGCTTTGGGAACCTGCTATTTGAGCCGATCTGGAATCGCAATTACATAGATTACGTCGAGATCACCGCCGCCGAGACCCTCGGCGTAGAGCAGCGAGCCGGCTTTTACGAGGAAACCGGGGCATTGCGCGACATGGTCGCCAACCACATGCTTCAGTTGCTGAGCCTCACGGCAATGGAACCGCCGCTGGCCTTCGATGCGAGTTCCGTACGCGGAAAGAAGGTCGAGGTTCTGAGCGCAATCAAGCCGATGACGGTTGAGGAAGTTGCCGAACGTACTGTCCGCGGACAGTACGGCCCGGGGCAAATCGGTGGCAAGGCTGTTCCTGGCTACCGACAGGAACCGGGAGTCGCTCCCGATTCGAAAACAGAGACTTTTGGCGCGGTGCAATTCTTTATCGACAATTGGCGCTGGGCCGGAGTTCCGTTTTTTGTGAGGACCGGCAAGAGGCTCTCTCGCAACCTCACAGAAATCGCTGTTCACTTCAAACGGACTCCTCAGACATTGTTTGCCCATGAGAGTGACAACGAGCTCGAGCGCAACGTAATTGCCTTTCGAATCCAGCCAAACGAAGGTATCTCTGTGGACTTCGCGGCTAAGCGGCCCGGTACGGAGATGCACACTGCTAACGTCCAGCTAAATTTCCGCTATCGCGAGGCGTTTGGCACTAAAAGTCCAGTAGCTTATGAAACCTTGCTGCTTGATGCCATGCGGGGAGATGCGACGCTCTTCACGCGCCGCGATGAAGCGGAAGCTGAATGGCGTCTGATTACGCCCATCGAAGATGCATGGGCAGAGCTGCCGCTGCCAAACTTCCCGAACTATCCAGCCGGAAGCGCCGGTCCCGAGGCTGTCGACTTGTTGATCGCCCGTAACGGCTGGAGTTGGCGCAGTCTGGATCCGCTCGCCTGAAGAGCGATTTGCTGGATCAATCCTAGTCTCGCGAGAGCGCGGGAGAGCTGCTGGTTTTACCAAAACAGATAACACGCACACAACGCCGCCAAGACTCTCTTCATCCATACACACAAAGCTCTGAATGAGGGCCTACTGAAGGGGATAGGGAGAGTACCCATGAAAAGTCTGTTTTTGACACTGTTACTGCTTGCATTCGGCGTTGTCAGCTTTGCCCAGAGTGACGACACTTCGAAGAGCAAGCTGGAAGCAAATCATCCGGCGGTTGCCGATAGGCTGCAGGATGCTACGACGATGATGAAGGAGATCTTCGCCGCCCCTGACCAGGGAGTTCCGTCCGACTTGTTGAGCAAGGCCAAGTGCGTTATCGCCATTCCGAATGAGAAGAAAGCCGCATTTGGAATCGGCGGAAATTACGGTCGTGGGTTTGCCACGTGCCGTTTGTCGAACAATACCGAGGCCTGGAGCGCACCAGCTCCGGTGTTCCTGGGCGGTGGAAGTATTGGTGTCCAGCTCGGCGGCAAGTCTACCGACTTGTTGATGCTTGTAATGAACGATAAGGGTACGCAGCAACTGCTTTCCAGCAAGTTCAAGATTGGCGCCGACGCCAGCGCTGCGGCTGGTCCGGTTGGCCGTACGGCTGCTGCCAGCACCAACTGGAAACTCGACAGCGAAATCCTGACCTATTCTCGGTCCAAAGGGTTGTTTGCCGGTATCGACATCAACGGAGCATCGGTGAAGCAGGATGACAAGACCACTACTGATCTCTACGGCAAAGCGGTTCCATTCAATCAGATTTTGACCGGCCAGGTTCGCACGCCACCAGAGGCTCGCGAGTTCGTTGCCGAAGTACATCGCGACTTCGCTGAAGCCCGCGCCAGCAAATAATCGGATTGTTCAAACAAGACCTCGCTCCGGCGAGGTCTTTCTTTTTGGTGCGAAAATGGATTCCTGAACATCTAGACGACCATGCTCAGCCAACTTACGGCAATACGTCTGCGTGACCAGCTTGCCTCTATTGACGGCTTGGTTGCGAACAAGACAGCTGAAGAATGGGATCGCGAGCCCGCTTCAGGGAAATGGTCGGCGCGGGAGAACCTCGCGCACCTTGGCCGCTACCACGAAGTGTTTCTGGAACGCCTGGGCAAAATTCTGCGCGAAGACCGGCCGCAGTTCGGGCGCTATCGCGCAGAGGATGACGAGCAATGGCCATCATGGTCGTCTCTACCAGTAGACCTTCTACTCGCTCGAATTCGACAACTGCGGAGAGAAGTGTTGAGCAAAGTAGGATCTCTCTCAGATGCGCACCTTGCGAGAACTGGAATTCATCCCGTTTTGGGCGAGATGGATGTTTCCCTGTGGTTGGAGTTCTTCTTGCTCCATGAAGCCCACCATCTCTACGCGATCCTGTTTCGGTTACGGGAGGGTCAGTGAATTCGAAGCTTCGGCAGTAGGTTTGTTTCGAGAATGACGCTCATTGAGACTCCTTGTTCAGTTCAATTGGGCCCACCTCCAGGCACTGTTATCCCTCACTCCGCAGCAAGACTGCTTATATCGTCAATAGATTTCAACGCGGAGTGAGGGATCTGCTGTCTCTTACTAAGCACAAGAAGCGGATCCCCCGCGCAAAGCCGCGTGAGGGATAACGGTTTCAAAAAACTTGTTGGGATTTCGAAGTGGATCACTTCTCAACTTGACCCACTACGAAGCTTCACTCTCCACCGCTTGTCTGCGCATAGCGACGGAAGAAGCTCTCCTGCTTCCATTCTGGCCGTTTACTGTCGTCGGCGATGGTCAGCATGAGCTGGCTGATCACTTGCTCGTACTTCCCTGCCGCTCCCTGATCAACCGGTTGATTCAGATCATCCGAAGGAGCGTGATAGCGCTGGTGTAACCAGTCATGGAACGTCTTGTCTTCGGGAGATCCTGGCTTATATCCCACTTTCATCGTGAGCGCAGGAATTCCGTGACGAATGAAGTTGTATTGGTCGCTGCGAATGAAACTGTTGCGCTGCGGCTCAGGATCGTCCTCTACTTCGATTCCATCTTTCCCGGCTACTCGGCGGAGAGCGTCTCCGAGATCGGATTCCTTGAGCCCATAGACCGTCACTGCCTTCATTGGATACAGCGGCAGGAACATGTCGATATTGATGTTGGCTACCATCGACTTCGCGGGAACCGTTGGATGCGCCGTGAAGTACTTCGAACCCAGCAAGCCTTTTTCCTCGCCTGTGACAAAGACAAAGAGCAGCGACCGTTTTGGTTTCTCCGACGCGCTCCTGAGAGCAGCCGCAACGTCGAGCAACACGGCATCTCCGGAGGCGTTGTCCATGGCGCCGTTGTAGAGTTTGTCTCCATTGATCGGCTCGCCTATGCCGATGTGATCGACGTGTGCTGAGAGCACCACGTATTCATTTTTGAGACTTGGATCCGAGCCGGTCAGCTTGCCGACGAGATTCGCCGACTCTACTGGATGCGTCGAGGTCTTCGTGCGAGCACGCAGAGAAATGTTCAACGGGAAGCGCGGAAGCTGTTTGCGATCCTTACTGGCGTCCAGGATCTCCTGAAAGGTGTGTCCCGAAGCAGCAAAAAACCTGTCGGCGTGCGCAGGGTTAATGACGCCACCGATCTTTTGGCCTGCAGTTTCGTTGAACTCCGCCCCAACCAAGTCCATGCTCGGGTGAGTTCGCGACAAACTCATGCGGGACCATGGAATGTCCATCGATGCGGGATTAGGAATATTGAACGCACCAATTGCGCCTGCTGCCTTCAACGCTTTCCAGCGCTCCGCAGCCGTTTGATAGTGCGACCCCAGAGGCCCAGGTATGTTCGAAGGGATTCCGGCAAAGATGACAGCGATTTTCCCTTTTAAGTCGACGCCGGCGAGATCGTCGTAGTTCTGTTCCGGGACCTTCAATCCATAGCCGACAAACACAAGCGGCGCTTCCACCTGTGGAGCAAGTTCGGCGCGTGTCGAGAAAAACGCGTCCTCCCCCAGAGTCAACGGCTCGGCTTTGCCATCTTTCACCAATGCCATGCTGGAGTTCTTCTCATCAATCTCGCGTGAAGTCAGCTTCACCGGCTGGTAGTACCCGGTCTCACCCGCAGGCTCAACGCCGGATTGCTTAAGCTGATCGACCACGTAGGCCTCCGCCCGTCTCAGCCCTGCGCTGCCGGTCTCGCGGCCCTCCATGTTGTCGTCGGCCAGGACCTTTACGTGATCCCACCAACTCTTGCCGTCAAATTCCTTTGGCGGATTGGGTACATCCTGGGCCAGTAGTGTGGCAGCTCCGAGCAAAACAACAGCAACTCTACGCATGGCTTCTCCTGAAGGTGGACAAACAGAAGAGAATAACAGGATCAGTCGATCCATAATCCGGCTGAGCCGCCGACCCACTCGAGATTTCGGTTGTGGTCGACGCCCATCATCTTGCCGCGCCCCATTCGCACCAGCGTGAGTACCGGCGTGGGCTGTGGGTTGGCCTCGAGCCAGATGTACATAATGCGGATCTCTGCCTGCGTCATTCCATGAGGCGTGTCGATCACCGACTCAAACGCGATTCGCTCCTGAATGATGTACTCGTGGCGTTGTTGCGTTGGGATGGCAGCAATGTCTTCATCGCTCGGAGCAAACTTGACGCCGATGCCCGCGAACGAATACAGCGGCTTAAGCAGATAGTTCTCTCTATCGGCTGGCAATGCTTTCAGTTCGTCGAGGAACCAGGTGCGCGGCACGCACTCGTGTTTCAGAAAAGGAATGGAAAACTTGCTGATCCGAAAATACCAGTTCGGATGCCCAGCCCACTCGACGTCGAGCTCGTCGCGGAGATCAAATGGAAGCCTGATGCCCTTGCGCATGACCTCGTCGACGATCATGCGATTATAGATTCGTTCTACTCGGACTCGCCTGCCATTCATTTCGTAATACAACGCTCTTCCCTGCTTCTGTAGGTCGAGCACATTCACGGTCTCGACGCCGCACAGGTCTTTCGTCAGCAGGAAATCCGGCAGCGTCTTCTGCTCCAGCGGATCGATCTCCAGCAGGATCACGCTTTCGGGAGTGTGCTCCCCGAGGATCGCTCGGCACAAGAGTCCACGATAGCTCTCGAAATCCAGTCCTGAGAGGAATGTGTGCAGGGTCGGGTCGAGCCCATAGCTTTTGCAATACTCCTGAGTGAGCGCAGGCTGATACGCATAGAGCGAGGGGAACGCCTGCAGCTCCACCAACTTAGGCTCAACCTCGTTCTGCTTGTTGCGTGTGAGACCGAAGTCAACCTGCAGAAACATCGGCCGCTTCGACTCATTCGGAACGTTGTACTCGCGCGGAATCGTCACGTCCGACTGCTTGCGATACTCACGGCTCTCGAGAAGCTGATTCAGGAGCACTTGGCCGTCTTGGGCCATCTGCTCGAGTAGCGACTTGGGGAAAAAGCAAGGAGTCTCGGCAACGCGGAATTTCACTGGCGCGCCGCAGCGGCGGTCGAGCGCTGCGAGAAAGTTGCGGTATTTCTCAGATGTGAAGTTTTGGTTGAACGCGCGACGGAGCTGGGGAATCATTGGGTGCCAATACGCTATACACCTGTCATCCTAAGGCCCGCTTTTCGCCGGAGGATCTCCCGCGATGCATCAGTCTTAATTGCATCTTCGAGGCTCTTCCATTGGAATTCTGGCCAAAGTGCCGGGACGGTGCAATCAAGTCTGAAACATTCCGGGAGATCCTTCGGCCAAAAGCGGGCCTCAGGATGACAATCCTATAAGACAGTTCATCATCGGGAACACGACGTTCACGAACTAATTCGCATTCCTCCGTGTACTCCGTGGCTCCGTGGTGAACCGGTCCTACGCCTCGATCAGGAACTTGCCCTCGCGCATGATCTGTCTGTCATCGACCCAAATATCAAACCTCCGCCCAACGACATCAATGTGAGTTGACGAATACCATTTAGCTCCGGTGTGCTCGCCGTACGGATTGCCGAACGCAATGTGAATCCCCGGGAACTTCTCGTCCTGTAGTATGTGGCCGATCACGTCCTTGAGCTCAATGTTCGTGCCGATCGCGAACTCGCCCACGCGATCGCTGTTGTCGTCGGTATGGGTGTAAGCCCAGAAATCCTGCTCAAGTTCCTTGTTCTCACTGTAAGCTTCGGTCAGTCGGTTCCCCTTCACGCGGATCGTCAGCGGTGCTTCCTTCAGGTCGCCGAACTTGGCGCAGAGATAATCCCCGACCACGCCGTCGATGACATAGGTGCCATTTACTTCGCCCGGCGTAGTGAAGATTTCGCCGCCAGGCAGGTTTCCCCACTTATCCGGACTGATCAGTCCGCTGGTCTTCAGCCATTTGTAGTTCGGCTCGAGATCGGCGACGAAATCGCTTCCCGCCGCTGTCTTCGCTTTGATTTGTTTAGCCACGGTGACCTGATCCAACACCCTGCTGCTGATGCGATCGACTTTCAGGAAGTCCGCGCGCATGCCTTCCAGCATGATCTGCCGATTGATGTTCACCATGTGCGCATGGCGTATGCGACGACGATTTACGATCTCCGTCATCTGCATTCGCGAGCGCAGCTCGTTGGTCTGAACTTGAACGGCGAAGATGCTTACCTGGCTGGTTTCGAGGTCTTCAGCGACCTCGGGAGGAAGTCCGGTTAGCGGTCGTGGAGCGAGGTCTTCGAGCATAAACGCATGAAACGGCGCACCAACATTCTCGACTTCCCTTGCAATGCTCGCCGCGATCTCCCGGCTCACAAGATCGGTAATGATTGTGACCTTTTCGCTCGGTTGAATGCGCAGACAAATTTGAACTGCGTTGCGGGCTCCAGGAGTCAATTCCGGATCGAATGGAATGTTAAGGCGCTCTGGCGTGCGGATTGCGATATCGCGCGTACTGACTACTCCCATCAGTGAGTCACCGAAGCGGTTTCGGTGTCAAACACGCCCACTTTTGTCTCTTCCACCATGTAATCGACCACTCTCTTCAGATCTCCGGTCTCTTCAAACACCTTGAGTTGACGATCAGCGCCATTCCCCATGTCAAGGATACGATGAATATAGTTGATCTCTTCACGGCTATCTAGCTCGTCGAGCACATCGTCGACAAATTCCAAATATTCATAGAGAAGATCGCGCTCATTCACCTCGGCCTCAATGCCAAAATCGATGAGTTTTCCATCAAGACCATAGCGTGCCGCGCGCCACTTGTTTTCCATGAGCAGCGCTCGGCCATAAATGCGGAATCCCTGGTTGCGTGAGTGGAGACGGTAGAGCTTCGCGATGGTGGCCTGAATGAGCGCAGCCAGCGCGATGGTTTCTTCGAGCCGCATTGGAATATCGCACACACGGAACTCAAGTGTGCTGAAAAATGGATGCGGACGGATGTCCCACCAGATCTTCTTCGCATTATCGATACAGTTGGTCTTGATGAGCAGATTCACGAAGTTTTCGTATTCCGACCAACTGGAGTACGAATTGGGGATATTGGTTCTCGGGAATTTGTCGAATACCTTGCAGCGATACGATTTGAGTCCCGTTTTCATCCCGAGCCAGAACGGCGAGTTTGCGGAAAGCGCGAGCAGGTGCGGCAGGAAGTACCGCGCCTGGTTCATCAGATGGATTATCGTCTCGCGATCCTCAATTCCGACGTGAACGTGTAATCCGAAGATCAGGTTGGTGCGTGCCACTAGCTGTAAATCTTCGACAACCTTGCGATAGCGTTCGTCAGGGTAAATCTCCTGCGCACGCCAGTCTGCAAACGGATGCGTTGCACCCGCGGCGAGCAGCAAGCCATTGTCCTTGGCGAGGTTGATCATGTCGTGGCGCAGCTTGCGGATGTCCTTCTTCGCTTCCTTGATGTTCTTGCACACACCAGTGCCTACTTCGACAACCGACTGGTGCATCTCCGCCTTGATCTGCTCCTCCATGATCCGCTTGCCCTTGGCGATGATCTCGCTGTGGATGTGGGAACGCAGATCGCGGGTTTCGGGATCGATCGTCTGATATTCCTCTTCAATACCGATGGTGAATGAGGGCTTCATAACAGTGCTCGCTAGGCGCTCATTCCTGTCTGCGCTGGCGGCTTGGTTCGTGACTTTCCGGCAAGTTTGGCACTCGCTGTCTTAGGCGTTTCGGACGATGCACCAGAAAGAAACGCCGACCAACGAAGATCCCGAGCCGGATTCTCGTCGCTCAATGCCTTCTTCACCGCAAGTTCGGCGACAGCGTTTACGATCCATTCGAAGTTTTCTTGTCCAACTGAATTCACGTCGGCATCTGGAGCCGGATTCATGAAGTCGATCGCATACGGGATTCCGTCTTCGCACGCAAACTCGACTGTGTTCAGATCGTAGCCGAGCGCCCGGCAAAGGGTGAGCGCATCGCGCTCGACTCGTTCCAACAGCTTAGGATCGATCTTCGGACCGTCCTTTACATAGCGCTCGTGATGCGGCCGTCTCGGATCGTACTGCATGATGTGGACCTTCTCTTGTCCGACAACATAGCAACGGAAGTACTCCTGGAACTTCACCGCACGCTGCAGCGTCATGCAGAGATCGCGCGTTTGATCGTAGGCTCGGAAAAAGTCTTCAGGAGTGTGAACGTGATAAACGTCGCGCCATCCGCCACCGTCAAACGGCTTAAGAAAAGCCGGAAACTGAACGTACTGGAAGACCTCATCCCAGTTCATTGGATAGATCAAGTTGCGCATCGATTGATCGGTGGTTCCCGGTGGGTGCTCCTTGTGCGGAAGGACCACCGTTGCCGGAACGGCAACGCCCAGCTTCTCAGCCAGCGCATAGTTAAAAAACTTGTCGTCGGCGCTCCACCAGAACGAATTATTGATGACGATCGTCCCGTTGAGAGCCGCATTCTTCAGATACGCACGATAAAACGGGATGTCATGCGAGATGCGGTCAACGATCACGCGATATCCGCTCGGCTCCGCCATGCGTATACCGCCGATCTTGACGAACTCAGCTTGTACGTCGCGATTACCCATGGAATTCACCTTCTCGACAAAAGCTCCCGGAAAGGTGTTCTCCATGCCAAAGATGATGCCAATTTTCTTAGCGGCCATTTGAAGCTCCAAGGGCCTTCTATTCTACTTCGTTGGACAAGTGCAGCACGCTTGGCCTCCTAGCGAGGTTAGCGCGGAGATCTGATCAGCCTTGGCTGCGATGCAGCGTCTGGAAAGGGGCCGCCGTTCGCGGGATTTGCGACTTTAGTTGATTGCTTATCGCTCATCGCTAATTGCTGCCCTTATGTGAAATACACCTGAGCCATCCGTTGCCACCATGGCCAATCGTGCCCCGTGTGGTCACGCCACACATCCAGCCGGTGAGGAATGCGCTTGTCACGCATGATTTCGGCGAGCCGTTCGTTGTCGTTCCAGCACATATCGTGTTCGCCGGTCGCGAGCACGTACTTGTTCTGCCGGTAGCGATCCAGATGCCAAGGATCACCCATGTTTCTCAGATAATGAGGAGGGTTGTTGAAGTAACAGTCGTCATCGTAGTAGCCGTCGAGGAATTGCGTGATCTCGAAGGCTCCGCCCATACTCAGGCATCCGCTTACGACATCGGGCCGGCGGAGGGCCATGTTCATTGCATGATAGCCGCCGAAAGAGCAACCCGTAGTCGCGATATCCCAGCGTGAATTCTTCTGTTTGATCAGCGGCACGACCTCGTGCAGCACGTAGTCTTCGTACTGCATGTGGCGAGCGATCCGCCACCGCGGCGGGACATTTTTGTTGTACCAGCTCTCCTCGTCCACGCTGTCAACGCAATAGAGCTGCAATCCTCCACCTTCGATCTTGTGCCAGGTGGCGCCCACCATGCCTCGATCTTCAAACTCGAAGAAGCGTCCGCGTGACGTTGGAAAAACGATCGTAGGCAATCCAGCATGCCCGAAGACCAGCAACTCCATATCGCGTCCAAGACGCGGTGACCACCATTTGTGATATTCGCGATTCATTTTGAGAGTGCGGAAGTCCTGTATGGCAATCCCAATCGGGTGATCGGGCCATCGGATGATCGGGCAAAGTGAAACAACTTTCTGATTTTGTGGATTCGTGATTTCAGTGATTTGAAAATCGTGAAATCGCAAATCAAGATCACTCGATTCTTACTTCACCCGATCACCCGATCACCCAATTCCAAGATGCTTTTTCCTTGCAACATTAACTGAGCCATGTACTCTAACAAACAACGGATGCCCACTGAGAATTTTGATATCGCAGAGCATGGCGGCGCGCAGGATATTGAGGATTCCGCGCCGCAGGTTGAAATACCCAAGGAACAAAACGGCGGTGTTCACAACACCGATAGCGTTCAGCGGCACCACAACTTCATCTCAAAGTTCGTGGCTTACCGGCGCGATTTGGTCGTTTATCTCCCTCCCGACTACGAAGAGAGCAACCGCCGTTACCCGGTGCTGTATCTGCACGATGGACAGAACCTTTTTGATCCTGAAACAGCATACGTCCGCGGCATGGACTGGAAGGTCGACGAGACTGCCGATGCGCTAATCCGCTCCGGTGACATCGAGCCCCTGATCATCGTAGGGATCTTCAACACTGGCGAGCATCGTATCGAAGAGTACACTCCCACACGCGATCGTAAGCTTGGCGGCGGACATGCCGAACTCTATGGGCGCATGCTGGTCGAAGAGCTTAGACCGTTCATCGACCAACGATATCGCACGCTTCCCGACGCCCATAACACCGGCCTTGGCGGTTCGTCTCTCGGCGGACTGGCCACGCTCTATCTCGGTTTCACCCATCCTGAAATTTTTGGCAAGCTGGGCGTGCTCTCTCCGTCAGTCTGGTGGGACAACAAAGCCATTCTCAAGATCATTCAGAAGACCCAGCCGAAACCACGATTGAAGATTTGGCTCTCCATGGGGACGGAGGAGAGTAAGACCGGAGTACGCGATGCCAATCTTCTCGACCACGCCCTTATTGCCAAAGGCTGGCGCGAAGGCGAGGATCTGCATTACGAAGTCATCCCCGGCGCGAAGCATGAAGAAGCTGCATGGGCAGAGCGCGTGGAACCGGTCCTGCGCTTTCTATTTCCAAACACGTGAGTCGGATGACTCACAAGAGGATCATTTTGGGACTCGAAGCCGGCGCGCCTTTTCGTAAACGTCAACGTACTCACGAGCTGGCTGCTCCCAGGAAAAGTTTTGACGCATGCCGTTGAGCATCAACTCTTTCCAATCGTCCTTGTTCTTGAAAGTCGCAAGCGCCTGTAACATTGCAGCGATTAGCTGTGCGGGATGGTAGTTCGCGAATTTAAATCCTGTTCCACTGCGCTCCTTGGGATTCCATTGCTCGACCGTGTCCTCCAGGCCGCCGGTGGCCCTTACAACGGGAACGGTACCGTATCGCATGCTGTAAATTTGCGTGAGGCCACACGGTTCGTAATGAGAGGGCATCAGAAAAATGTCGCTGCCCGCCTCCACCAGGTGAGCCAGCGGATTGTCATATGCAATCTTTACCGACAGACGATCTGGATAACTCTGATGCAGCGCCCGGAACATCTCCTCATAGTGTGAGTTGCCGGTACCGAGAACCACCAGGACAATGTCCTCTTTGAGCAATCGCGGAAGGGCAGCTTCCATCAAATCAAATCCCTTCTGCGCAGCAAAGCGTGAGATAACTGCGACTATTGGCGAACGCATCTGTTTTGAGATTCCGTACTGCTCCAGCAGAGCCTCCTTGCACTTCGCTTTACCGCCAAGATCGGATGTCGAGAATCTTGCAGGAAGGTAGCGATCTGCAGCAGGATTCCACTCGCTGTAGTCAGCGCCGTTGACGATTCCGACCAGACGATCGGCTCTCTTCCGCACGGTATCGGCAAGACCGAATGCGAATTCGTAAGTCTGTATCTCCTTCGCGTATGTTCGGCTCACCGTGGTTACGTAATCCGAATACACGATCCCGCCTTTCAGAAAGTTCACTTTGTCGTAGAACTCGAGACGGTCCATGGTGAAAAGTGACCATGGCAGCAGGAGCTTCGGCATAACACTGTTGGGAAAGAGGCCCTGATAGCCGATGTTGTGGATCGTCAGCACGGTTGCGGTCAGCGCAAACGTAGCGTCATATGCATATAGGCTGCGCAGCAACACCGGAATCAGCGACGTCTGCCAGTCGTGAACGTGGAAAACATCGGGCGGCCCGAAACGCTTGGACGATTCGATCACCGCGCGACAAAACATCGCGAAGCGCTCAGCGTTGTCCGCATAATCGCCGTGGCTGTCACCATACAGTCCGTCGCGGTAGCTAAATTCGGGATGGTCCACGAAGTAGAATTGCACTCCATCGTGCTTCCCACCGTCTATGATCTGGCAAAACAGGAGATAGTCCTGCATTGGAACCGTAAGGTTCGCGATGGCCAAGTGCGCTTCTTTGAGATGGGTTCGCCGATACCTCGGCAGAAACACTGTAACTTCATGGCCCAAGGCGGAGAGAGCTTTGGGGAGAGCGCCGACAACATCGGCGAGACCGCCGGTCTTCGAGTACGGCACGCCCTCCGATGCGGCGAAGGTAATTCGCATCCAGAGCTCCTTCAGCTTGGATTCGCTACTTATCCGCCTGCACGAGAATTCCCGCACCGGCCGGAGATCCTGAAATTCGTGCTCTCAACAGAGAAGAACCGAGAGGCAAAGGCAAAACGTCGAGTCTAATGTCCTCACAAAAGCAGGTCAACGCTGCGCGCCACAAAGCATCCGCAAAGCGCAGAGCGAAACTCGGACAAAACTTCCTTGTAGATGCAAGCGCTGCACGCCGCATCGTGGATGCTCTCGGCGATATTGATCAGTCGACCGTCGTAGAGATCGGACCCGGCCGTGGCGCACTTACGCAGCTTCTTGCGGAGCGCGTCGGGCATCTGGTCGCAATTGAATTCGATTCGATGCTGGCCCCGCAGTTGCGCGTAGCCTTCGTGAACTCCGAGAACGTGGAGATCGTGGAAGCCGATTTCCTGAATGTTCCGCTGACTGAGCTGCTGCAATCGCATGAGACCTCACAGAACAAGCGCGCCAAAGTAGTTGGAAATATTCCCTACTACATCACCTCAGACATTCTCCTGCATCTTTTCGAGCAACACGAATCGATCGAAATAATTGTCGTGATGGTGCAAAAGGAAGTAGCAGATCGCCTTGCGGCCGAACCAGGGACTCGCGATTACGGATTGCTGACTGTCACGGCGAATCTGTTTGCCGACGTCGAGCGGCTCTTTACGTTGCCGCCGGGTGCCTTCTCGCCTCCGCCGCAGGTGTTCTCCAGCGTGCTGCGCTTCCGCATTTCACCGAAGGCCTCTGATTTGCAAATCCACACTGACGAATTTCTTGAGTTTTGCAAATTAGCGTTCGCTCAGAAACGGAAGACTCTCTTCAACAACCTGCGCGGCCGGTATGAAGATAAGCAAATCCGCGAGGCGATGCAGGGAGCGGGTGTACGTGCCGATGCTCGTGCTGAGATGCTCGGTTTACAAGAATTAGCGGCGATCTATCGTGTAATAAAGGACAGCAGAGGGAGCCATTAGATTCAGATTCTCTCAGTGGTGACCTCCGCCACCAGAGTGCCCACCACCACCAGCGCCTCCGCCTCCACCTGATCCGTGCGACATGGATCCGCCAGAGAACGACGGCGATGCGGTATGCATTGACCCCATGGACGGCGCACTCATCGGCCGCGATTCCATGCGCATGGCTTGGGCCTGCGATGAAGGATGCGATTCCATTCTGGGACTCATCGGCGCAGGCGATGCGTGCGTATTCTGTGGCGTGCTTGGGAAAGAACCTCTCATCGCTCCCGAAGGCACGGCAGGAGCTGTTTGCGAACCCGCCTGCCTGGAGCGATTAAGGTCAAAGTTGCGCTGATCTCGCTCCATCCGCTCATTGCGGGGAGCGTCCCACCGCTGCTGCCCTGCCGTTGGCTGATTCCCACGCCCAGAGCCACCGATGACTGTATTTCCAGGAAATCTGCCCACGATGGTTTGAGGGGCTGAGGAGTTGCCGGGCGCGAAGCCAGACGCTGGAACAGTTGTTTGCGATTGGCCTTGGCGCAGTATCTGCCTATTCGTATCAGCTTCTTTCACTGAGCGAGGCCAACGGTGCTCAAGAGCGTCGTTATCGAGCACGATTCGTCGTGGCGGTACAACGGTGGGCGCGCCGCCATTAACAGCAATCACCGAAGGACCATGAACAGGAACTTCGGGACGACGGAAATTCGGAGGCCGATTATGGACCGGCGGGACCGTATGCCAGGAGTTCCAGTGATTCCCTGGAGCCCAGCACCATCCGCGCCCATTGACGAAACGCCATGATCCGTAGCGGTAAGGCGCCCAGCCCCAAGGATAACTCGAGACGAACAGATATCCCGATCCGGGATAGGAAAGCCAATATCCGTCGGCAAATGGATCCCAACCGAGTGGCGCATATGCTGGACGCCACATGTTGCCGTATCCGGGAACAAAGAAGTAGTCGCCGTAACTGTTCAGGTCGGAGAGCCCATAGACTAAGTTATTCGTGCCATTAACAGCGGCAGTCGAAACGACTTCGTCATGGTTCTTGACGCGCTGGTTGTCCCACTGGTCGTAGTTCTCCTCGTCAACGCTCTTCGCCAGGTAGTAGCGGGTGGGATCGTCATCGTCGAGACGAATCGTTTCTCCCTTGCGCACGGCAACTTCGGAGGCCGATCCGTTGGAAACCTGTACCTCGCCACTGAGCACTGCTAATTCCACCTGGTGTTTATCGGTGGAGACACGGAAGTGAACAGCCTTCGACAATTCAATCCGATCGCGTCCGGCGATCAGGTGGAAGCTGTCTTGATCGCGGTGTCGAATGTCAAAGTAAGCAGTTCCTTGTTCTAGTTCGATCGTCGTATTGCGACCACCGTTCGAATCCAAACTCAGATCGGAAAAGAGAACGAGCGTGTCCGGAGTCAGCCGGATCGAGCTGCCATCCTCGAATTCTGCCTCGGCTTGGCCGTCGCGCGCCCACAATCTCCATCCGTGCGAGATCGGCATGTTTATGTATGCCGTGTTGAAGCTGCGGCCATCGCCCTTGTCGAGTTCTACATCACCATCGACGTAGCTCAAACGGACAATTCGGGCGTGCGAGTCCGCCAACGCAGGCGCTGCCAGGATCAGGAGGAGAAAAACCAGTAGAACAGTAATGCGAACCGTAAGGCGGGGGGACGAGCCTAATGCCGAACCGGACATAACGGGCTCCATAACTTCTTCAGTACATTAGATCACTTTCTCAAGCCAGACGCTGCGAATTTATTGGGTTGGATTGGGAGGAACTGCCAGGCCCGCCCGCGTAAGAATCCGCTGAGCGGTTTGCTGAGCTATATGAAGAACCGTGCGATCACTCACAAGGCGTTGGAGAACCGGCGCGATCGCCTGCACCTCGTACAAATGCCCATCCTTCGACAAATCGTCGAGCGCTTTGAGATCCTGGTCGAGCGACAGCTTGTCGAACCGGCGGTCAAATTCCAGCTTGCGGCCACTTTCGATGGTCAGTGAAATTCCCTGAAAGATCTCCGTAAGCGCTTGAATGGAGGGATCCTCAGAGTAGTTGTAGGTAGTCGCTGTATGGCGGGTCGCGTCCTGATAGCCCAGGGTCTTGCTTCCAGTCTGGGCAACCGGGTGCGCTGTGAACTCGAACTGGCCGTCGAAGAACCTGAGCTGCTCAGCTAAAGCAAAGATCTTTTGACGCAAAGGCTCAGTGGTTTGAAATTGCTTCGTGAACCTCTCCTGTGAAGCAGCGTCATTGGCTTGCACCGATTGCTCGGCGTTGCTCTCGACCGGCTGATTGCGCTCCTGTGGTGAAGTCAGGGAATGGTCGTCCGAAACGTAGTCCAGTTGGCCGTTCTGATGCACGGTAACGATGTAATCGGAGGGCCGCCCATATTTCCATGAAAACTTGAATACTACAGATGCATCCTGTTGTTGTGCATGGAGTTGACTAGCAATGAGACTGATTATGAAATAGCTTGCAAACCGCCGAAGTGCTCTCATCGGCGACTTGCCACCTCGTAGCGCTTGAGTGTCGCATGCGTGTGCAGGTGGCAAATAGCAATCGCCAGGGCGTCTGCCGCGTCTGCAGGTCGAGGCGGTTCGGGAAGGTTCAGCAGATGCGCCACCATATGCTGCACCTGGATCTTTTCTGCCTTGCCGTAACCCACGACTGCAGACTTTATCGACAAAGGTGAGTACTCGGCCACTTCAAGACCTGCCGAGGAAGCAGCGAGCATAGCAACTCCGCGCACCTGACCGAGCTTGAGAGCCGATTTAGCGTTCACCGAGTAAAAGACTTCCTCGATTGCGACCATCTGGGGAGAGTTCGTAAAGATGAGGTGCGAGAGTTCCGTAAATACAGTGCACAGGCGCTTTGGCATCGTTTCGCGCTTAGGGAGATGGATTGCACCAGCGACAATGAAGACAAGGCGTCCATCCGCATGCTGCTCCACCACACCATAACCCGTGTATTCGGTGCCGCAATCGATGCCTAAAACCCGCATTGTTTCGAGTTTAACTCAAGCCGACTAATTCACCACGGAGACACGGAGGCACGGAGCAAACCGAACCGAAATCCTTCTGCTTTCTCCGTGCCTCCGTGTCTCCGTGGTTGATAGAAGTTTCGGCGCTGATTTAGCTTGTATTTAAGAGCATGATCATCGAAGCCTTACACCAGGTGGCGAATCACCGCGAGTCGCTCTCGCGCGAGGCGGCCCGCGAAGTTATGTCTGAGATCCTCAGCGGGGGAGCTACAGACGCACAGATCGCGGCGCTCCTGGTTGCTCTTCACATGAAAGGGGAAACGGTCGAGGAGATCGTTGGCTTTGCGGAGGCAATTCGCAAGGCGGCGGCTCCCCTGAAGCTGCAGCATTTCGCTCTCGATGTCAGCGGGACAGAGCGTGATGCCTTGGTCGACACCTGCGGCACCGGCGGCGATGCCAGCGGAACGTTCAACATCTCTACGGCGACTGCGCTGACCGTAGCCGGAGCTGGCGTGCGTGTAGCCAAGCACGGCAATCGCAGTGTCACTTCGAAGTGTGGGTCGGCAGATGTCGTTGAGGCCCTCGGAATCAACATCACATTGCCGCCTGCTCGCGTCGCCGAGTGCCTGGAAGCGGTTGGCATCGCATTTCTGTTTGCTCCATCAATGCATTCGGCGATGAAATACGTTCAGCCTGCACGGCGTGAACTGCGCCTGCGGACCGTCTTCAATCTCCTGGGGCCACTCTGCAATCCAGCCCACGCTTCAGCACAGGTTGTCGGGGTCTACTCGCGGTCGCTTGTGGAGAAACTCGCACAAGCCTTACAAATGCTTGGCCTCCAGCGTGCTCTAGTCGTTCACGGCCATGACGGCTTAGATGAGATTACGATCACAGGCTCGACGTACGTGGCTGAGGTGAGAAATGGGACGATTCGCGCCTATGACATCTCCCCTGAAGAGTTCGGCTTGCGCAGCGCTCCGATCTCCGAAATTCAGGGCGGTGACACGAAGGCAAATGCCGAAATCATCCGACGAATTGTCGATGGAGAGCGTTCTGCACGACGCGACGTCGTGTTGCTGAATGCAGCCGCAGCGTTGGTCGTGGCAGGCCGCGCAGATTCCATTTCTGAAGCAATGCCCATCGCCGCTGAGTCGCTCGACTCGGGGGCAGCGCGCGAAAAACTGGCAAAGTTGGTGGAGTTTACCTCGGGAAGGCGGACCTAAGACCTTGTGGTCCTAACTCCTCAGACTCTGTCATCCTGAGTCCGCCGAGGCGGACGAAGGATCTCCCGGAATATCTCAAACCGCATCCCGGCTCTTTGGCCAAGGATTCTCGTGAGAGAGCCAGGACGGTGCAAAGAGGCAGAGCATTGCGGGAGATCCTTCGTCCGCCTCGGCGGACTCAGGATGACAATCCCGTGCGTTTCGCGTCGCTTGGCGCCTAGAGCTAAGTCGGTGGCTTCCAACCTTCCCTCCTATAAAATCGGATTGACCTTCACGCTCTACCATGCCGCGCTACGAATACCGCACCCTTCATCCTGACGCCGAGAAGAGCTTTCTTGCGTGGATCGATCACCTCGACAAAGAATTTTCCAATCCCGATCCAATCCACCGCAGCGTGATCGTGCGCGACGCGCTGCATCAGCTCTATCTTGGTCGTCCGTATGTACCCGAAGGTGAAAACGAAGAGTACGACAATGCCTCGGTAACATCCCAGCTCTCGGCACGAGCATTGACGCACTCATTTGATCCGCGAAATATTACCCTCGAGCCTGAGTACTACGGCGACATCGACGCGGTTCGTTATGAACCTCGCAAGCCGCTCATCTGGTTTTGGATGATGTTCGATCGCTCGCCGCTCGGACTCAATCACTGGCTGGGTTATCGCGTGCGCTACATGGTGGCCAAGCACGTGCTCAAGTCACTCGGCAATAACGTGAAGTTCTTTCACGGAATTGAGGTTTCGTTCGGCTACAACCTGACCATCGAAGACGATTGCGTCATTCACAAGTACGTACTGCTCGATGATCGCGGCGATCTCATTGTTCGTGAAGGCAGCTCGATCTCGGACTATGCGAACGTCTACTCACACTCGCACGATTTGAACGACTCGATGATCGTGACCAATCACAAAACTGTGATCGGTCCGCGTGCTCGGGTTACGTACCACGCCACTGTGCTCAGCGGAGTCACAGTCGGGGAGCACGGAATCGTAGGCTCAATGGGGGTAGCGACCAAGGATGTTCCACCGTTCAACGTGGTCGCGGGAATCCCGGCGAAGACCGTGAAGGTGAAGACCATTGCCGAGGGGACAGGGAACAGGGGACAGGGGACAGGAAAACCCTGATCCTCTCAATTGCTTCGCCACACGCCTTACGAGATTGTCGTTTTGATTTAGTCTGCTGTTCCCTATCCCCTGTTCCCTGTCCCCTATACCCTGTTAACATCAACTTTCCGCAATGAATTTGCATGCTGTAGTCGTCGTTTTCGACATCATCGTCTTTCTTTTCGCCATCAGCGTGCACGAGTCGGCGCACGCGTGGATGGCAAATCGGCTTGGCGATCCTACGGCGCGGATGCTGGGCCGCATCAGCCTCAATCCGATTAAACACATCGACCTGTTTGGCACAATCCTGCTGCCTCTGATCGCTGCAATCACCGGAGCTCCGCTGCTCGGATGGGCAAAACCAACGCCAGTTGACACGCGAAACTTCAAGCATCTGGTGCGCGATGACATCCTTACGTCTCTGATAGGTCCCGTCAGCAATTTCATCGTTGCCGTTGGCTGCTTTGTTCTGCTGGGAATTATCGCGAAGACGTCGGCTACAGGGCACCGCGTTGTTCAGGACATCGTCTCCAGCGGAACGCTCGACACAAGCTCTGTCATCACGCCCTTCGCAGCAATTCTGTACGAAGGCATCTTCATCAACGTGCTGCTCGGCATTTTCAACTTGATTCCTTTGCCTCCGCTCGACGGCAGTCACGTATTGCGTCACTTTCTGCCGGACGGAGTCCGCCGCATGTTTGATATGGCAGGAATCGCGATCCTTTGGATCCTTGTGCTCCTGAAAGTACCGTTCCTCGGGCCTCTGCTCGGACCTGCGATGGACATCTTCAGAAACAACCTAATGAGACTTTGATGGATCAGGCCTCTTCTCAAACTTCTATTCCCAAATCGAACCAGACAGCCTCCGGACGCAAGCAGCGCATCCTGAGCGGCATGCGTTCTACCGGCAAATTGCATCTCGGCAACTATGTTGGCGCGCTCGCGAATTGGGTGAAACTGCAGGAAAATTACGATTCGTATTTCTTCATAGCAGACTGGCACGCGCTTACGAGTGACTATGCGGACACTTCTCGTGTGAAACAGAACTCGATCGAAGTGATGCTGGACTATTTAGCCGCAGGACTCGATCCGAAGAAGTGCACGATGTTCATTCAATCGCACGTGCCGCAACATGCGGAATTGCATTTGTTGCTCTCGATGATCACGCCCTTAGGTTGGCTGGAGCGGGTTCCCACCTATAAGGAGCAGCAGCAAAATATTCGCGACAAGGACCTGAATACTTATGGGTTCCTTGGCTATCCCCTTTTGCAATCGGCCGACATCATGATCTATCAGGCTGAGTTCGTGCCGGTTGGCGAAGACCAGGTTCCACACATCGAGATCACGCGCGAGATTGCGCGGCGCTTCAATGGCTTTTATCCGCGACTCGTGAAGCCCGGCGATTCCGATCCTCGGCGAACTTACGTTTTTCCCGAACCGCAGGCTCTACTCACTCCATCGCCAAAGCTCCCGGGCACCGATGGACGCAAAATGTCGAAGTCGTATGGGAATTCGATTCTCATGAGCGATCCCGAGCCAGTAGTTCGTCAAAAGCTGAAGACGATGGTTACCGATCCGGCGCGAGTGCGGCGCACTGACCCGGGCAATCCCGACGTGTGCCCAGTCGGAGATGTGCACAAAATTTTCAGCAGCAGAGATACACTGCAAAAGGTATACGCTGGATGTCGCAGTGCCAGCATCGGCTGCATTGAGTGCAAGACTTGGGCTGCCGATGCACTGGTATCAGTGCTGAATCCGATGCAGGAGAGACGCTGGCATTATGAACAGAATCCTCGCGAAGCCTGGGAATTGCTCGAAGATGGAGCCACTCGCGCCAGCAGAGTCGCCGAGGCTACGATGGAAGAAGTTCGCATTGCGATGAAAATGTCCAAACATTATGAAGCGCCAGTCGAAGGAGCCGCACAGTAACCTTCATGTCTGAGACGCCCACCATCCACCGCGAACCCAGCGAGTTCCCTTTCGCTGTCAGTGTGGGCACGGTCTACGAAGGGCCGCTGGATCTTCTACTCGATCTGATTCGCAAGCAGGACATCGACATCTATGACATCCCAATCGCGAAGATCACAGCGCAATATCTGGGATACGTTGAGAGTCTGAAGCAGCTCGATGTGGATGTAGCGGCCGAGTTTATTTACATGGCTGCCATGCTCATCCATATCAAGTCGAAGATGCTTCTGCCGCGCGATCCCGATGCTCCCGCTGAGGCCCAGGAAGACCCGCGCAACGAGCTAGTCGAGCGTCTGCTCGAGCACGAGAAGTTTAAGAGCGCAGCACAGATGCTCTTGCAGAAGCAGCAAATTGAAGAAGCAGTCTGGAGCAATCCTGCGCTCAAGGACTTCAAGGAAGATGAAGGAGCAGAGCCGGAGCTGGCCGCGGATGTCGTCGACCTGGTGCGCACGTTCCAGCAGATTCTTGATCGTCTCCGCGAGCGTCCCATCATTCAGGTCGATCAGGATGCTGTCACTGTCGCGCAAATGATCGACTATCTACGCCGACGGCTGCTACTCGAAGAGAAGCCACTGCGTCTCAAACGCCTGCTGCAGCCGATGCAATCCAGGAACGCATTGGTGTGTACCTTTCTTGCCCTGTTGGAACTTGTGCGTCTGCAGGCGATTCTGTTGCGGCAGGAGGCGGTCTTTGGCGAGATACTAATCAAGAAACACGAGAACTTCGAAGCCGTGATGGGCGAGGCAGCGGCCGTTCGAGATGATTGGAAGTAGATAATTCCGCAGCATGGTAGCGACGTCCGCCGAGGCGGACTCGTCTCTACGCTGCACAATGAGCCATCCATGAGCCTTAAAGCAAAACTCGAAGCAATTATCTACGCTGCTGAAGAGCCCGTCACAATCGAGCAGATCGTCTCTGTACTCCAAGACGAGATCTCCGCAAACCTGGGATCACAATCCTCCGAGGCGCCGCCATCAGTGGACGCCATCGAGAGCGACGAGCATCAACCAGAACCGCATCTCGTCCTTACCGATGCCAAGCAGGAAGCCAAACAACAGCGCCAGCGCAGCCAGCGACGTGTGCGGGAAGTTCTGGAAGAACTCATCAAGGAATACGAAGCACCCGAGCACGGCATGGAGATTCGGCAGGTGGCCGGCGGATACCGCATGTCGACCAAGCCGGAGCATCACGACGTAGTCCGCTCATTTGCCAAGGGCCTGAAACCGCCAATTCGACTATCCCTGCAAGCGCTGGAGACGCTGGCCGTAATCGCTTACAAACAGCCGGTCACCGCACCTGAAATTAGCGAAATCCGTGGAGTCGATTGCAGCGGAGTGCTTGCCAATCTGATCTCACGCAAGCTCATCACGACCGCCGGACGAAAGCAGGTAATCGGCCGCCCAATTCTGTACAAGACCACGAAGGACTTTCTGCTGCGCTTCGGCCTTAATGACATAAACGAACTTCCGAGCATTGAGGAATTTGAGAAGCTGACTTCGGCCGCACAGGGCGATCTTCTTGTTGAAGGTGACGCCCAGACAAACGGCGCTGCAGATGCTTCCGTCGGCGAAGTCGCAGATCAACAAGAAGCATCCACACCGGACGACCACGTAGACACTCAGGCAGCATCGTAGGCACAGTCCGCCGAGGCGGACGTCTCTACCATCCTGTAAGAAAGTACCCATGCCCCTTGAACGCCTCCAAAAGATCATTGCTGCGGCTGGGATTGCCTCTCGCCGGAAAGCCGAGGAGCTCATTCAGTCAGGATTGGTGAGCGTTAACGGTACTACGATCACGGAGCTCGGCAGCAAGGCCGATCCCAATGTTGATTCGATTCGCGTCAACAACCAGCTTCTCAAGGGCGCCGAGCGCCACGAATACGTAGTTCTCAACAAGCGCAGAGGATACGTAACCACGGTATCCGATCCTGAGGGCCGCCCTACGGTGATGGAGCTTGTTCGTAGCAAAGCGCGCCTTTATCCAATCGGACGGCTCGATTTCAACAGCGAAGGCCTGTTGCTGCTCACGAATGACGGCGACCTTGCCCACAAGCTGATGAAGGCCGCCTCACACATTCCTAAGACGTATCTGGTCAAAGTCGCTGGACAACCGGCAGAAGACCAGCTCCGGCGATTGCGTGGCGGAGTTACGATCGCGGAAGAGCGCGACCCAAAAAGGAGAGTGCGCACCGCTCCGGCGCAGATTCGCGTGATCAAAGAAGCGGACAATCCCTGGCTCGAGGTCACTCTGCACGAAGGACGCAACCGGCAAATTCGGAAGATGTTCGAGGAAGTCGGACACCACGTAGAAAAGATTCGCCGCGTTCGCTATGGGCCGCTCGAGCTCGATTTGCCACCCGGCGAGTCACGAGTTCTGACACCCAGAGAAGTATCGCAGTTACAGCACGCGACGGAACCGCGCGAGATCCCTCGATTCGAGCGCGCCGACAAGCGTCCCAGGCGCGAAGCCAATGGAGCGCCTCGCCGCCCCTTCAAGGAGCGGACTGAGCGGCCAGCGCGTGCGGACCGAAATGAAAGTGCACCGCGATTCGCCGAACGAGACAGCGGCAGTGATCGCGAACAGCGGGGGCGAGAATTCAGAAAGCCTCGACCGAACTACGATCCTGCGCGGCGCGCTGCCGGGCGCAGGGATCGGCCCGCGAGCTTCACATCGCAGCCGGATGATCGTCGCCGTGAACGGCCGAAGCAATTCTCCGATCGACCTCGCCCAGACAAACGTACCGGAGAATTCTCCGACCGACCGCGGAGAAGTAGAGGCACATTCGGTGATCGACCAGCATTCGAGAATCGCCGTGGGGATCGTCAAAATTTCAAACGTCCAGAGCGCGCTGGAAACGCACGTGAAGGCTTTGGTCAACGATCGAAGTCCCCGCGTTCTGGACCAAGCGCCGGTGGCAAGCGCTGGTCTAAATCGCCTGGTCGTGCAGGTAACCCGAGGCGGTCGGGCAACGGGCCACGCCGCGGACGTTCCTGATACACTCTCAAGTTCTTTGACCCTCTCCTGAAGCGAATTGATGAAAAAGATTGAAGATTTTGTACCGGCTCACATACGAGCGCTGTCGAAGTATGTGCCGGGCAAACCGGTGCGCCAGGCCGAACGCGAGAGCGGTATCCGCTGCATAAAAATGGCGTCGAACGAGAACCCATTCGGGCCGTCGCCGCTGGCAATCGCAGCCATCAGACAGGCAGCAACGGCAATCAATTTTTATCCTGACAACGACGCCAACCACTTGCGTCTCGTCCTGGCTGAGCACCACGGCGTCGAGCCGGAGCAGATTCTCGTCACCGATGGTTCAACCGCCCTGATCGATATTCTTGCCCGGACTCTGCTTGCTCCAGGACTGAATGCCGTCACCAGTAAGTGCTCCTTCATCATTTATTCAATCGTCACGTGTGCAGCGGGCGGGGGGCTGATCGAAGTTCCAACCCGGAACGACGGATTTGACCTTGATGCCATCGCTGCAGCGGTCACTCCAGATACGCGTGTCGTGTACATTGCCAACCCAAACAATCCGACTGGGACGATGTTCTTTGCGGACGAGCTTGATCGATTCATTGAGCGCGTGCCAGCTCACGTGATGATCGCTCTCGACGAAGCCTACTCCGACTACGGAGAGTTCCATTCGCGCAGGAAAAATCAAACCTATTCGCGCTCGATCGATTGGGTGAGGAAAGGCCGCCAAAATGTAATCGTGTTGCGGACCTTCTCTAAAGCGCACGGATTGGCAGGACTGCGAGTTGGTTACGGCGTCGGCGATCCGCAGATGCTGCGCTATCTCGCCCAGATGCGAACTGCGTTTTCGGTTTCCACCGTAGGTGAAGCCGGCGCTATTGCTGCCCTCAAGGACGAAGCCCACATTCGTCTTTCAGTGGAGCGCAATAGTGAAGGCGTGGAGTACTTAACTCCGCGTTTACAGGATCTCGGCTTTCGCGTTGTGCCCACGACCGCCAATTTCATATACCTTGAGACGTCCGAAGATCCAACTCAACTTGGACGACGCATTCAAAACGAAGGATGCATCGTCCGCAGCCTCGCGCCTTGGGGTATCCCTAACGCATTACGTATAACCGTTGGCACGCCCGACCAGAACCGCACGTTGATCGACGCGGTCGCGCGCGCCCTGCGACCGGTAAATGCCCACTAGACCATCCGCCATCGCAAGCCGAATTACAGAAGCGCAGACTCACTGAGCGACGCGGACGCGATGCTGCCAACGTGTCCAGACGAACCAGATAATTCCAATCAGAATGATCGCCCCAATTACCTTGTCGAACTGGTGGAAGTATTTTCCAAGATAGTTCCAGTGCTCGCCGGCTTTCATTCCCAAGTACGCTAACCCCAAACACCACGGGAACGAGCCAACGAAGGTGTACATGTGAAATCGGAAGCGAGGCATGCGAGCGATGCCCGCCGGAAGGGCTATGAACGTGCGAATCACTGGGAGCATGCGGCTGATGAGCACAGTCCAATCGCCGAACTTCGCGAAGAAACGATCAGCCCAATTAAGTTCGGCCTCAGAGAGCCAAATGTAAGAGCCATAGCGTTCGACGAGCGGACGTCCACCGTAGTACCCAATCTCATACGCAACAGCAGAGCCGACATTGCAGCCAAGGGCGCCCATAAATGCGACTATCCACAAATTGAATTGGCCGGTGTAAACGAGGTAGCCGGAAAACGGCATGATTACTTCTGACGGCAATGGAATGCATGCGGACTCAATTGCCATCAGCAACACGATGCCGAGATATCCCATCGAGGAGATCACGGAGATGACGAATAGCCCTAATTTTGCGATTAGATTTTCGACCAATCAGAAGTCCTGCGCGTCCTGAGTGTAGGTGTAGCCGGGTAGGGTTGCGCCGTCGGAACCCTTTTGAACCTTCACTCGGATGGTATCGGAGTTCGCGGCGTTGGCATCCGCCTGGCGCAGGATCGCGAATTGCGTGAAGACTTCGTTATAGAGCTTGGTCACCAGGTAGTTGGATCCGTTCTCGTCGTTGCGCCACACTTGGCCAAGCTGAATCGCTTTCACGGGCATAAATTCAAGATATCAGAACAACCGCGCTCTTCTCGTTCCCCCACCGAACTCACGTAACGGCAACCTTCGGAATTGCCTAAGTATCTGAACATTGCAAGAATTCTCAGATTAAGTGGCAAGAGAAATCTGTTACACGGTGTGGACTTTTTGGGGAGGTACCGATGAGACGAACGAAAAAAATCGTCGGAATGTGTGTTTTGTTTATGGCGGTGGCGTGGGGTCAGGGGTCAACGAAATTTAAACCCGGCTTCAATTTGTTTTCGAAAGAGCAGGATGTCCAGGTTGGACAGGAGTCCGCCGCGCAGGTGCGCAAACAGATGACGATGGTTAAGGATCCCTTTCTCAACCAATACGTCAATAGCATTGGCAAGCGACTAGCGAATGCGCAGGAAGCAAGAGACAGCGGCTTCCCTTTCACATTCGAAGTCGTCGCGGATCCATCGATTAACGCCTTCGCCCTGCCCGGTGGACCGATGTTTATAAACAGCGGCTTGCTCAAAGCTGTCGACAACGAGGCGCAACTGGCCGGAGTCATGGGACACGAGATGTCGCACGTTATTCTGCGTCACGGGACAAATCAAGCGACGAAATCGCAGATGATACAGCTACCTGCTGTTCTCGGCTCCCAGATGGCCGGAGGATCCATGATGGGCCAGCTCGCGCAATTAGGAATTGGACTAGGAGCAAACAGTGTCCTGCTCAAATTCTCACGTGGAGCTGAGAGTCAGGCAGACCTGCTTGGCTCGCACCTGATGGCCGAATCGGGCTACGACCCAGTCCAAATGGCGAAGTTCTTTCAGAAGCTGGAAGCGGATGGCGGCGCGCGCGGTCCGCAATTCTTCTCCGATCATCCGAACCCCGGCAATCGGCAGGCGGCCATTCAGAAGGAAGTCGCCAAAATGCCTCGCCAGAGCTACACCTATCAGACCGGGCAATTCCAGCGCATGAAGCAGGTTGCGGGCGCAATCAAGGAACCGCCTCCGAAGCAGCCGGCAGAGCAGCAGCAACAGCCGCAAAAACAGTAGCGCTGAGGCCTTTGGGGCAGCGGAGCATCTATATAATTGAATTTGCCTGATCGGCAGAGATGCTGGTTGGGCCAGCTTCAGCAATCCGGGGGCGTCACGGCTTCGACGGAAGTGCTTGCGGCTGAGAGGCATGCCGGGGTGCACACACCCGTAATCGCGTGCAAAACAACAATTGCCAATCAACAGATGGCATACGCTGCTTAATTTAGTTAAGTAGCCGTCCTAGGTGGCTGCGCCCGCGGGCCTCCCAAGGACGTCATTTAGCGGGCTGGTCTCCGGCGCGCGGTCCGAGTGCCGGAGGCGAGATCATCGGACTAGCGATTTGCGTTTCTTGTCCGCTCTGAGCGCCGATCGCGAACGTTCCCGTAGAAGTACGGGAGCATGAACGCGACTAAGCATGTAGTCTCTTCGCCAGTAACATTTTCGGACGCGGGTTCAACTCCCGCCGCCTCCACCATTCCCTTCCCAAATTTGGTCGTCGACTTGTAGAACACCAAGCCAAGTCAGCTAATTCGCTGATTATGGATAACAGTGAAAATATCAGCGAATCTAACAGTGAATTTCTGAAGAGCGATCTGCGAGCAACGGATAATTTCCCGCAACTCTCTTCCGGGCAATCAATTATAAGAATCGCCGGACTTCGTATCTCTGACGGAACAGTGAATAAGCAGTGAAGTTGTGAACTTGTTATCCGTTGCTCGCCTAACCTGAATGTTCCCAGAATGGGCCGACATCAGAGTCGCGAAGTAACAAAGCCATTGACTCGTGTTCCCGAATTGGGTATCATAACGAGGTTAACCTTACGGGCTACCCCTCTTATACCTGTCCGTGGTGCTGGAGCTTTTCCTGTAGAGCTTTGCGCACTGAATCCTGCAGCGACTGCGGCAGCTTGCCCCCACTTGACGTTAAGTAGAAGACGTCGAGCGCCATCTCGCCTTCCGTGTCGATGAGAGCGATTTCAATGTTGCACTTCAGCTCCGCGAGCACCTCGGCCATGCGATACAGCAGTCCGGGACGATCTTGCGCCACCACCTCGAGCAACGTGCTATGAGCCGACGACTCATCGTCGATTGTGACTCTGGTTTCTACCTTCACTCGTACGCGATTTGTGCCTTTGAAGCCCGATCTCGCGCGGATCAGGTGCTCCAGCGAACGGCCGCCGCTCACTACTTCCGAAATGTCTTTCTTTAGCCTCTCATGTTCCGAAGGGTTCAAGTCGAGAGTGCGAAAGCGATCCTTAAAGTAAAAGCAGTCGATGACCGTGCCTTTACTGTTGGAGAAGGCATTGGCCTTGACGATCTCCATGCCCCAGGCTGAAAGCGCTCCAGCGAGCGTGGCGAACAGAAAAGGCTTGTCCTTGGTCACGACCGTGAGCTCATAGAGATTGCGATGAGGAGCCAGGACGAGCTGAACGGGTTGCTGCCAGAGTCTCGATGCAAGTTCAAGATGCTTTAGGACCTGTTCGCTTCCGTAGGTCCTCAAGTAGCGTTGAGGTAATCCATCAAGAAATGACTCTAAGTCTTTGATTAGGAGCGCTGGGAGAGTCTTAAACTTGGCTGCCGACTCCTGATCCAGACGGCCGTGAACTCGCTCTTCATCCGCGTGGCGATTGAGGAAGTTCGACGTTGCAACGTAGACGTGCCAAAGGTTTTCGGCCTTCCATTCGGTCATCGCCTCTGGATTCACCGACGAGATGTCGCCAAACGTGAGAAGCGTGAGCATTTTTAGCATCTCGGGCGTGCCGACTCTTTCAGCGAACGCACCCACCACTTTTGCTTCGAACACATCTCTACGCATCGCCGCCGACATTTCCAGATGGTTCTGAATCAGGAATTCGACGGCTTCTCGTTCTTCGGGCAGTAATCCAAGACGAACGAGCACCTCGCGCGCAGATGTGAGGCTCGCAGCCACATGGTTGTCGCCCTCGATTCCCTTCCCAATGTCGTGCAGGAGCAACGACAAGAACAGCAGCTCGGGCTTTTCAATTTCATTGAGAATCTCCGCAAATCGCCGCTTCCATTCCGAGGTGACATCACGCAGGCCATGGATGGTTTCGATGGTGAGAAACGAATGTTCGTCGACCGTGTAACGATGAAAAAAGTCGCGGATTACCAGAGCATCGATCAGCTTGAACTCTGGTATTAAAGCGTCGAGCAGCGCACAATCTCGCATCGCGCGTAACGCGGCCGCCGCATGCCTTGAGGTAAGAATGCGGCGAAGATACGGCCAAAGCGATTGCCTGGCTTCAGTGGCATTAAGGATCGGAAGCGCCTGACTGATGGCGCGTTGGGCATCAATGCCGAGTCGCACATCCTCTCTGGCCATGCGATCGAAGACGTTCAGCAGGGCCGGATATTCGGTCGTCGCATATCCCTTCGGCAGCACGATCGCGCCGGCCACAACCGACAGCTCGCCATTCGACCTACGCGAGCGCCATCCACTCAGACTCGCTGTTAATGATGCTTTCTTCGCAGGCAGCTCTTCCAGTAGTTGAATGGAAGCTCCCGCCACCAGCCGCGCATTGCGAAAATACGCGCGCATCCACTGCGCCGTCTGCATCGCGTGCCGACCAATGCCAACTCCGTTCGCCCCTGCGGCATCCTGCGCTTCCCAGGACAAGAGATTGTCATCGCGTCCGTTGCGGTAATGGAGGAAGGCACGAAGAGAAAACAAGAACTCTACCGCCGAATGTAGCTCTGACTGCAAGCGCGGCTCGAACAAGGATCCCTCGTCCGGCCAAGTGTTTGTTTGAAGAAATTGACTCACCAAAGCGAGCCAGCAAGCCAGGTTATAGTCGCGAAGCCCACCGGGCCCTTCCTTAACATTGGGCTCAAGGTGGTAGATGGTGTTGGCAAACTTGTGATGACGCGAGCGCGCCGATTCCGCCACTCGGGCCAGCAGCGTGCGGCCAGACTTGCGCAGAAGGCTGGGCAAAGTCTTGGCGCGAACCCGCTCAAACAATTCTTGATCTCCCAACAGAAAGCGCGAATCGAGCATGGAAACCGTAAATTCCATGTTCTCGGGATCAAATCGTCCACATTCCGTGACAGTGCGCGCGGTGGCGCTCGCTCGAATTTTGAGGTCCCACAGATCGAGATAGACACGACTGAGCGCGTCCTTGTAGCTGGCTTCCTCCTTTGCGTCCTTGAAAAGGAAGAGCAGGTCAACATCGGAGTGAGGAAAGAGTGTGCTTCGGCCGTAGCCTCCAAGTGCAACGATGGCCACACAATTTGAAGGAACAGAGCCTTGCTCGACAAGACGTTGGTAGCAGCGGCCGATTACTTCATCTACAAGCTGCGAACGCCCGTGGACAACGGCGCTTCCATTCCCGGAGGTCTCGAAATCTTTCCGCAGCGCGGCCAGTCCGTCTTCATACGTTTCACGCACCTCGCTGGTGGACAAAAGGACTGACATGGCTACGCCGTGTGTCACAAGATCTGTCATCGTGAGCCCCTATTTTGGGCGAAGGATCTCCCGGAATGTGTCGGACTTACTTGCCGTTTCGTGGCATTTTCACCGTGCACTCAAGGTTCCTTTGCCTAAGAGCCAGGAGAGTGCATTCGAGGCCGATACATCGCGGGAGATCCTTCGCCCAAAATAGGGGCTCAGGATGACAGCTCCTAATTCACGCATCGGCACGGATCGAATCCGTGCCCTTCCCTAAAACAAATGCGACTGGATCCTCTACAACGCCGTCACGCCGCGCTCATCGTTGCGAATGCGGATCGCGTCGTCGATACGCGAAAGAAAAATCTTGCCGTCGCCGATGCGACCGGTACGTGTTACGGAGACGATGGTTTGCACCGCGCGCTCTACCATTTCATCGGAGAGCACGAGTTCGAGCTTGATCTTCGGCAACAGATCGACGGTGTACTCTCGTCCGCGATAGATTTCGGTGTGTCCCTTCTGCCGGCCGTGACCGCGGACCTCGATGATCGTCATGCCCTCAACACCGATCTCGAGAAGCGCTTCTTTCACCGGCTCTAATTTAGAGGGTTGGATAATTGCCTCGACCTTTGTCATCGACATGTATGCCTCGTGCAAAACATAGGGATTGCACAGAATGGGTATTTTCCAACTGTTCCTAGCGAAAATATCTTGAAACTGTCATCCCTCGCGCGTTTTTTGCGCGGGGGATAACAGTTTCTGGGGTTAGTGCTGGGTTCAAGCCACGATAGACTCCGGACATTGGGTGCCGAAACTCGCTCATGAAGCGGAAAGCTCCCAATAATAGCCTTCTTCTCCATGCTGACTCAGATCGAGTCCCTGCACTTCGTGATCGGCTGAGACACGCAAGCCGATAAGTAGATCCACGACCTTGAGAATGACGAACGTTCCCACAATCGCAAGCACCCATGCAATCAGAATTGCTACAAACTGATTCCCTAACTGAGCCCAATTGCCGTCGACAACTCCGGAGGGAAGCACGTCGCCATGCGCGTTGTGGTAAATCGGATTGATGCTGCTGGTCGCGAACACTCCGGTCAAGATCGCCCCAATGGTTCCGCCGGCGCCATGTACGCCGAATGCATCGAGCGAGTCGTCATATCCAAACCAAGTCTTCACTTTGGCGACCATGAAATAGCAGAGGCCGCCGGCAACTAAGCCAATAATCAGCGATGACATCGGCGTAACGAAGCCCGCGGCAGGCGTAATCGCCACTAGTCCGGCCACCGCGCCGGAAATCGCGCCCAATGCACTGGCCTTCCCGTTCCGCAACCACTCTGCGGCAGCCCATCCAATCACCGCGGCAGCCGCCGCAAAATGCGTGTTCACAAAAGCGCTAGTAGCCAGGCCGCTGGCAGCCAAGGCACTTCCCGCATTGAAACCGAACCATCCAACCCACAAGAGGCAAGCTCCAACGAAGCTCAACACCACGCTGTGCGGAGGCATCGGCTCCTTGGGATAGCCAAGTCGGCGCCCGAGATACGCGGCGCAGACCAGCGCCGAGACACCTGAAGTAACATGCACAACGGTGCCGCCGGCAAAGTCCAAACTGGGAAAGCGTCCGCCCAAGGCTGCGTTCAGCCATCCGCCCTTGCCCCAGACCATGTGGGCCATCGGCGCGTATACGACCAAACTCCAAAGCGTCATGAAAAGAAGCATCGCGCTGAACTTCATTCGCTCGGCAAAGGCGCCGGTGATAAGAGCGGGAGTAATAATTGCGAACATCAATTGATAGACCATGAAGGTCTGCGCCGGGATCGTAGCCGAGTAGTCGGTGTCAGGTTGTATTCCCACGCCGTGAAGAAAGACGTTGTGCAGCCCTCCGACAAAGCTGTTCCCTGACCCAAATGAGATACTGTAGCCCACAATGCCCCAGATCACCGTGACAAGTGCCATCATCGCGAAGCTCTGGAGCATGGTGGCAAGCACGTTCTTCTTGCGTACCAGCCCGCCGTAGAAGAGCGCGAGGCCGGGACCGGTCATTAACAGCACCAAGGCAGCGCTAACCAGCATCCATGCGTTGTCCGCCGATGATTGGGCGTTCTTTACCTGCGATTCAAGTTGGGCAATTTTGTCAGCCGTTGCCGCCGGGGATGCTTGTGCCGCGAGATGTGAACCGCTCGCAAGCAGGATCAAACCAAGACAAAAAGCCATTAGGGTACTGCCTGAAAGACGCCTGTTCATTCGCGAATCCTCGCGGCAAGATGACTCAGCTTACTGTGACAAGGTTTTTTCCGCTCATTGTTCTGAGATTGAAACTTTTAATTCTTACCATCACTTTTTCTTATTTGCGATTGGGAACAGTTTGTTGGGCGAGGCTTGTTCAAGACGAACTTTCGCGTAAAGCGCTCAATAATGCAGTCATCCTGAGCCCCTCTTTTGGGCGGAGGATCTCCCGGACTGCGTGGTACGGATTTGCGGTACCACGGCACTTTGGCCAAGAACCCGGGCATTCTCGTGAAAAAGCCGAACCAGCTGCGATCAAGTCTGAAATATCGCGGGAGATCCTTCGCCAAATGCGGCTCAGGATGACAGTGCTCGGGTGACTTCGATCGATCCCGGCAATCAACTGCAGCTAATCGCAGCGCAGGCAGGAAGGCTCACCTGGTTGTGAACTCGCAAGATGGAAGTGTGAAACGGAATTCCGAGTGGGCGATAACTCTCGGCGAGGAGAGCGGCAATCGAGTGACACCCCTCTCGAGCAAGAGCCACGATGGAAGGTCCGGAACCTCCTAAGAAGACTCCCAGCAGATCGGGATGAGAAAGCTTTAGCGCAGCATTCAATCCGGGCACCAGTGATTCTCTGGCGGGTTGATGAAGACGGTCGCACAGCGCCTCTGCCAGGACTCCATCGTCGCCCGTTTGAATCGATTGCAACAGGAGCAGCGCCCGCTGCATGTTCGACACCGCATCTCTCAAACTCACCGATTCAGGCAGTGCGTGACGTGAGGTCTGGGTCGCGAGACGAATCTCCGGCGTTAATACGACAAGAGAGAGTGATTCCGGCCATGGCAGCGAGAACGCGGAGACGGTACCGTCCCCTTTTTGGCAGCAGACCGAAAGTCCACCAAGGAGAGCGGCAGCAGCGTTATCAGCGTGGCCCTCCAACTGCAACGCCACGGTAAGTAGTCGCTCGTCGCTTTGCTTTCCAAAAAGAACTTCATACAGACGAAAGCCGGCAATAGTTGCGGCAGCGCTGCTGCCTAGCCCGGCACCCATCGGAACCTCACTGCTGACACTGATCTGCAGGGAGGGACAATCGGCGGTATTCTCACCCAAGTTCTCAGCCAGCTTGCGAAATGCGGTTTCTATACGATTTTCGCCCGTTGGAGCTTGTGATTCGAAATGGAACTCCAGGGTTCCGCGCCTTGAGTTGCTAACGCCGACAATGCGAACTCTCAAGTAAAGTTGCACTGCTACCGCCAGAGTGTCGAGGCCGGGACCGAGGTTCGCAATCGATCCCGGCACCGTAATCTCGGCGCCTTCCAGGGAATCGCTCCACATCATGCCTGCACCTCCGCAGCAACCGCTTCACGGTGAGTTTTCAAAATGATGTCTGGATCCTTCAGAACATGTCCCGTGAGAATCGCCACCACACGGTCACGTTCGCCGATTTCCCCGGTTCTCCTCAGGCGCCGGATTCCGGCGAGAGTAGTGGCGGAGGCAGGCTCGCAGCCGATGCCATCGCATCCGATCACTGACTTCGCTTCGAGGATTTCTTCGTCGCTGACGTCGAGAACGCTGCCTTTCGTGAAATTGAGAGCCGTGAGGGCCTTTCGCCACGATCGCGGGGCCCCAATTGAGATAGCGCTGGCGCAGGTCTTAGGATCAATCACGCGTTCGAGCTCTCCACTGCCTGCAGCCAGGGTCTTCACCAGCGCGTTTGCACCTCTGGCCTGGACAATGACCAGCCGCGGAACTTTCTCGATCAATCCAGCCGCCGACAGCTCCTTCAATGCTTTCCCAAATGCGGAAGAATTTCCCAGATTGCCGCCCGGAACTACCACGAAGTCGGGCGGATTCCAGTCGAGTTGCTCCATCAACTCGAACATCGCCGTCTTCTGTCCTTCGACACGGAATGGGTTGATGGAGTTGAGGAAGTACTCAGACGAAGCTTTTTTCTCCGTCATCATCGCCAGGGCATCGTCAAAGTTTCCCTCCACTTCAACGATTTCAGCTCCATAGTCGAGAGATTGCGCGACCTTGGCGGCTGAGAGCCTTCCCTTGGGCAGGTACACCCGAGCTGCGATGCCCGCGCGGGCCGCATAGGCAGCCATTGAAGCCGCGGTGTTGCCCGTCGAGGCGCAAGCGACAACCTTTGCTCCACGCGCACGAGCCTCGGTCACTGCTACGGTCATGCCCAAATCTTTAAACGAGCCCGTGGGATTCCAGCCCAGATGTTTGAATTGCAAGTTGTTCAGGCGGGCGAACGCTGCAGTCTTCTGTCCCGCAATCAGCGGAGTGTTCCCCTCCCCAAGCGTAATTCTTTGCTCAGTAGAGTAGTCGGGCAGGAACTCTCGGAATCTCCAAACGCCGCTGCGGTCAGCCGGATCATTGGATGAGCGCCGATCGCGCCACAACGACCGCAGTCGGAACGGATCCGGGTGAAAGCCATTGCAGCTAAGCTCGAGCAAGTCGCCGCACTTCGGGCAGTCGAAAGCCGCGAAATCGCGAGCGAGAAACTCGCCACAGTGTTGATTACTGCATTGCAGTTGCATATCAGTGTCCAAAGATTCTCAGCTTCAGAGGTGGCTCGACCAGAAATCCGCAGAGCGCAATCTCGTCAAGAGCTGCCTGAAGCTTTGCTTTGCTGCACGCCTCTACTGTCACTACGAACGGGAGCCGACCTTTGTCATAACCCGGCTTCTGGAAAACCGCGTCGACGTTGATCTCGAACTTGGCGAGTGCGGCGGCGATTGCTGCAACGATGCCCGGCCGGTCGCGCACAACGAATCGAAGGAAATATCGGGCAGTACACTCGCTCGACACGTGCAACGCTCGCCTCTCGCGCGTCTTTGGATTTGCATTTGTGGCGTGAGCAAGAGTCACAAGATCTGAGATCACCGCGACCGCAGTGGCATTGCCACCTGCGCCTGGACCAGAGAAGGCGTTGCTTCCTCCAAACTTCCCGTCCGTAAGCACGACGTTCTCGCAGCCCTGAGCCCGCGCCAAGGGGGAACTCGCGGGAACCAACATCGGCTCAACTGCGGCAGAACATCCGTCGGCTTCGACCTCTGCATATCCAACCTGTCTTATGGTGCAACCCAATTCCCGTGCGTACTCGAAATCGACGGGATCGACACAGGAGACAGGCTGGCACACAACGTCGTCGAGGGGAATTTCAGCACGCAGAGCAACCCGCGCGAGAATCACAAGCTTTGCGCGCGTGTCATATCCGGCGATGTCGTCGGTAGGATCAGCTTCGGCGTATCCGAGACGCTGCGCCTGCTCCAGCGCGACAGGAAACGATTCCCCGCCTTCCATCTTGTTAAGTATGTAGTTGCAGGTCCCATTCAGGATTCCGCAAACAGACTGGATTTCGTCTCCTGCGAGCCCGTGTTCCAGAGCAGTGATCACCGGAACTCCACCGGCTACTGAAGCTCCGAAAAGCAATTGGCAGTCGTGCTTCTCCGCGATTTCCGAGAGCTCAGCGCCATGGCGCGCAATCAATTGCTTGTTCGCCGTTACCACGGATCGGCCGGATTGCAGAATCGCTTTCACCCACTGTCTCGCGGGCTCAACACCTCCCATAACCTCGACGACGAAGTCCGCATCGCTCGCCAACACGTCTTCGAAGTTCTCGGTCCATTGGACATCCGGATTCACCCACGAAGCACGCTTCCGCTCGACCTTGCGATTGAAAACCTGGCTGAGTTCCAGGCCAGCGACTCTTCCTTCGGACAAGATACGAGCCACAGAGCTGCCAACCGTGCCAAATCCGAGGATCGCAATCTTCCTCGCACCGACTGAGGGGAGAATTGATGGCTTGTTATCAACGAGTAGAGCGTGAGTAGCCATGTTCTATGCCTCCGCCCGGACCAGCGCCACTTCGTGCGCCTGGCTGATCGGAAGTGGGCGCTCAGAGTGGCCAAGAGATGACTGCTGGGGGAATAAAGCGAGGTGAAGCGCGCGGACGACCTTGTCTGCATCTGCCTCCGCAACCACGAAGCTGAGATTCATGTCGGACGCGCCATGAAAGATCATCCGGACGGGCAAGTCAGGCAAAGCGCTAAGAGCACGAGCGCAAATCGCAGGATTCCGCGCCACGTTCCGTCCAACTAACGACACCAAGGCGCTTCCCTCGACCACATTGACCGAGGCCCTGTCCTGGAGAAACTCGCTCAGCGCATCCGCAGAGCCGCGCGAGTTCAATAGCAAGGAAAGATTCGAGCGAGACATCGCCGCCAGATCCACCAGGCATTTCTGCCGCTCCAGTACGTCGAAGATCGCCGACGTCAGTTTCGCGTCGAGTCCCTGCCGGGCGAATACCTCCGCCAGGGTGATTCCGCGTTTGCATGCCACCGATCTAACTCGACCTTCTTCGCTCGGCTCGGCAATCTCAACGCGAGTGCCGCAGTTCTCAGGATGCCGCGAATTGAGAACGTATACCGGAATCCCTCGATCCACGGCCGGTTGCAGCGTCTTCGGATGCAACACCTTGGCTCCGAAATGCGCCAACTCGGCGGCCTCGTCGAAGCTGATGGATTCAATATTCTGCGCGTCGGGACAGATACGCGGATCGGCAGTCATCATGCCGTCGACATCCGTCCAGATCTCGATGGACTCCGCGTTGAGGCTCGCTCCAAGAATCGAAGCGGTAAAGTCGGAGCCGCCTCGCCCCAGCGTCGTGGGGATGCCGTCTTCGGTCGATCCGATGAAGCCGCCGAGCACGGGGACGCATCCGCTCTGCACTCGCGGACGAATACTGGAAGCCACGCGAGCATCAATTACATCCACCAAAGGGGCGGCATGGGAGTAGTTCCCGTCGGTGACGATTACATCGCAAGCGTCAACGTGAACCGCTCGCAGGCTTGGCGCGCGAAATGCTTCCGCAACCAGACGGCTGGACCACCGTTCCCCAAAGCCGAGCAGCCGGTCCAGTGTGCGCGGGGTTAACTCCTGAACGGCAAACACGGCCTTGAGCAGGGCTCGAGCTTCGTCAAACAAGGGCCGCAGATCGTGCTGAAAAAACGCTGCGCTCTTGTTCGGAAACAATGCTTTTGCGGCTTCGCAATGGCGGTCTTCACACGCGTGTAAGCGCGACAACGCTTCTTCGAGCTGGCCATCACGACTCAGCGCACCCATCTTCTGAAGATCGTCCGTAACACCGGCCAGCGCACTCACGACCACCACCGGCTGGAGATGAAGCCGTTCGCGTACGATTCTCGCGACGCGGCCGATGCTCTCCGCGCAAGCTACTGAGGTTCCACCAAACTTCATTACGAGCATTGAAGCCCTCCGTACCGATCCAAAAGTTCCGGAAAATAAAAAACCCACCGCTTTCTGGCGGTGGGTTTGGGTATCTTTAGAACTTTTTAGTGCTTAGATATCTCCCTCCGCCAGATGAGCAGTGGACATAATTGTCCCTGTGCTTGTCATCGACATCGTAATTCGGCGGAAGTTCAACAAAGTGTCGTCATCCTAGTGCAGAATTCGGAAGCAGTCAAGAGCCGCTTGGTAACTGATGGGTTTCAGGGAATCTGCCGCTCGCGTACTGAAACGCGAGCTTGTTCAAAATCACGACCTGTCATCCTGAGGCCAGGGTTTGGCCGAAGGATCTGCCGGAATATTTCTGACTTGCTTGGCGCGTCCTGGCTCTTTGCCCAGAATTCTGGTGGAAGAGCCTCGAGAGTGCAATTTAAGGCGGATGCATCCCGGGATATCCTTCGGCCAAGCCCGGGCCTCAGGATGACAGGTCGTAAGAGTCCATAGTCACCTTTCAGCAACCTGACGGAGTAAGGAAACCAGCGATAAGACTGTGATAAGACTAGATGTTTCTACTCAGGCATGCGGGAGACGCCATGAGAGTTGTAGTGACCGGCGGCGCCGGATACATCGGCGCGACCACCGTGCAGGCCCTGCTCGATAGCGGGCACGAGGTCGTTGTCTACGACAACCTGAGCAAGGGCTATGCAGATGCGGTTCCTTCGGACGCAAAGCTCGTTCGGGGGGAGATTGCTGACCGCGCGGCCATCGATTCGTTGTTTCGAGAGCATCGTCCCGAAGCCGTATTCCATTTCGCCGCGCTCATAGAAGCCGGCGAATCGATGAAGGTGCCAGAACGGTACTTCCGAAACAACTCGGCTTCGACTCTTACGCTCCTCGAAGCTATGTTGGCTCACGGTATCGGCAAATTCATCTTCTCTTCCACGGCAGCACTCTATGGCAATCCTCAGCGAGTTCCGATTCAGGAAGATGACGAACTCAAGCCGACCAACGTCTATGGGGAGTCGAAGTTGCTGGTGGAGCAGATGGTTAGGTGGTTCCATCGCATCCACGGATTGCGTTATTCCAGCCTGCGATACTTCAACGCTGCCGGCTCGAACGGACGAACCGGTGAGCTGCATAATCCTGAATCACACTTGATTCCGTTAATTCTTCAGGCAGCATCGGGAAAGCGTGAGCATATCTCGCTCTTTGGTACAGACTATCCGACCAAAGATGGAACCTGCATTCGCGACTACATTCACGTTAGCGATCTTGCCGACGCGCACGTTTTGGCTCTGGAAGCTCTCGGCTCGCGCGACCAACTCATTTACAACCTGGGAAGTGGAACCGGCTTCTCGGTACGCGAGGTAGTGCAGTCCGCTCGCCGGGTGACGGGCAAGACTGTCAAAGAGGTCGAGACTGCGCGGCGTCCGGGCGATCCGGCGGTGCTGGTCGCCAGCTCGGAGAAGATTCGCCGCGAGCTCGGATGGAAGCCGAAATATCCCAATCTGGACGACATTGTGGCCAGCGCCTGGGAGTGGATGCAGCAGCATCCCCAGGGCTACGTCGAACTCGCCAGCACGAGATCCTCGTAAGTTCGATGGACATCGAGACCCTCAAGAGAGATTTCCGCGCAGTTTATGGGCAAGAACCCCAGATCTCACGGGCTCCCGGACGAGTCAACCTGATCGGCGAACACACCGACTACAACGAAGGCTTCGTGATGCCGGCGGCGATCGATTTCTATACCTCGGTTGCGATCGCTCCGCGTTCCGACACGAAGGTCAACGTTCGTTCGCAAAGTTTCGACGAAGCGTTTTCACTTGATTTGAACGACGGCTTTTCGCCGAAACACAACTGGTCGGACTATGTAGTAGGAGTAATCGACCAGATCAAACGTTCCGGCGAATGCCTGCACGGTGCAGATATTCTCGTCCACGGTGAAGTGCCCATCGGAGCCGGCTTGAGCTCTTCGGCTGCGATAGAGGTTGCCGTCGCCTTTGCTTTGCTGAACGCAAAGCATGTAGCCATCGACAGGAAGAAATTGGCACTGCTGTGCCAGAGAGCCGAAAACGAATTCGTCGGCATGCGCTGCGGCATCATGGATCAATTCATCTCCTGCAATGGCCGCCGCGACCATGCGCTCATGCTCGACTGCCGCAGCCTTGAATTCAAGCTTCTTCCGCTTGCGCCAAGCGTGCGCATGGTCATCTGCAACACCATGGTGAAACACCAGCACGCGAGCGGCGAGTACAACCAGCGACGAGCCGCCTGCGAAGAGGGCGTTCGAATTCTTCGGCAGTATCTGCCCGCCATCCGTACTCTTCGCGACGTCTCTCCCGAGCAGCTTGAGCAGCTTCGTGAGAAGCTACCTTCCATGATCTATCGCCGTTGCCGCCATGTGGTGACTGAGAATGCGCGAGTAGAGAGCGCGGCGGAAAACCTTGAGGCGAACGACCTGCGAGCGTTCGGCAGGCTGATGGCCGAGTCACATCGGAGTTTGAGAGACGACTATGAAGTAAGTTGCCATGAGCTCGACGTCATGGTCGAGATCGCAATCCGTCAAGCCGGGATATACGGCGCGCGCATGACTGGCGGTGGATTCGGCGGCTGCACCATTAATCTGGTTGCGAGCGGGCATGCCGAAGCTTTTCGCAAACATGTAGCTGCAGAATACTCACAGGCCACGGGGCTCCGGCCGGACGTGTACATTACCTCAGCGGCAGATGGTGTAGCCTCCGTGGCATAGCCTCGATGCTCGATCTCCACAAGACATCTCACCGGCGCTGGAATCCACTGCTGCGCGAGTGGGTGTTGGTTTCTCCACACCGCACGCAACGCCCATGGCAGGGTCAGGTCGAAAAGCCCGCTGTGGGACAGCAGCCGAAATACGATCCAAATTGCTATCTGTGTCCCGCGAACTCTCGCGCCGGAGGGCACAAGAATCCTGAGTACACCGGCACCTTCGTGTTCGATAACGACTATGCGTCCCTGCTGCCAGATACTTCGAAGGGCGAGTTTCGCGAGTCGTCACTGATGATTGCCGAATCGGAACGAGGTATTTGTCGTGTCCTCTGTTTTTCGCCGCGACACGATCTTGCGATTTCCAACATGGCACTGGCCGATATCGAGAGCGTTGTTCACGTCTGGAGCGATCAGTATCGGGAATTAGGAGCGCTGGACTGGGTTCGCTATGTTCAGATTTTTGAGAATCGTGGCGAGATGATGGGCGCCAGCAATCCGCATCCACACTGCCAGGTGTGGGCCAATGAGACCATCCCGAACTATCCTGCGACCGAGCAGAGTGCAATGCTGGAGTTCACGAAAGATAAAGGCAAATGCATGCTCTGCGAGTATCTACGTTTGGAGAGGACGCACGGTATTCGCATAGTTCGTGCAAACGATTTCTTCACGGTCTTAGTTCCCTTTTGGGCTGTCTGGCCGTTTGAAGTTCTGGTGCTTGCGAATGAGCACCTCACAGGGATGGATCAGTTTTCGCCCGCTGTCCAAAGCGCCCTGGCAGACATTCTGAAACGCATTACATCTCGCTACGACAACATCTTTGGAGTTTCATTTCCGTACTCGATGGGATTCCATCAGCGTCCGACGGACGGAGAGGAGCATGCGGAGTGGCATTTCCACGCGCACTTCTATCCGCCTCTTCTGCGCTCCGCTACGGTCCGCAAATTCATGGTCGGCTACGAAATGCTGGCTACGCCGCAGCGCGATATAACGCCGGAGAGCGCGGCGGAAAGATTGCTCTCGTCGTCCGAGAGTCCTCTGCATTGAAAATGAAGAATTACCGAACAAAATGAAAAGTCTCCTGCTTGCATTCCTTCTTTCCTCACTTGTTTTCGCCCAAAACGACAATCCGCGATCAGCAACTCAGCCGGCGACGGCGCCCTCGCACAAAGACGAAAACCGCCTTCAAGGCTTGAAGCGGAACGACGGGTTCATACCGTTCTATTGGGACGCCAAGAAGGGCGTCCTGCTCTTTGAGCTTTCGCCACAGCGCCTGAGCGAAGAATTCATCTACTTCACCGGCTTGAGCAGCGGCGTTGGATCCATCGAGATGTTCGCCGATCGCAGCAGCGTAGGAGGCTCGCAGCTATGCCGCTTCGTGCGCTCCGGACCAAAGGTGCTGGTGATCGCCGAAAACACGCGCTTCCGCGCGGAGAATGGAAGCGCCGAGCTGAGACATTCAGTGGAGCGAAGCTTTCCAACCTCGGTCATTGCTTCCCTGCCGGTTGAAACGGAGGAGGGTGAGAACCTCGTCGTGAACGCCAACCCACTGGTCGTGCGCGACGCGTCCGGACTGCTCGGACAATTGCGGCGCCCATCGCGGGCGATCAACGGCATGGTCCGGCCCGTCGCGAATGAGAACGCCGGAAACTGGCGAGTTGACGATCAACGCAGCACAATTGACCTTGATCACACCCGCGGTTTTGCGTTGAACACGGAGATCGAGAACATCCTTACGTTCGCAAGCGATTCGGCGGGACGCACGATAAATAATCCTGAACCTGGGGTCGTAACGGTGCATGAGCATATTTCGCTGTTGGCTCTGCCCAAAACGGGATTCCAGCCGCGAATCGCTGATCCTCGCGTTGGATTCTTCGGCGAACGATTTGACGACTTCTCCAGAACCTACAAAGAATCGTTAAGTCAGCATTACATCGATCGCTGGAGGCTGGAAAAGAAGGATCCCACGGCTGCTGTCAGCGAGCCGACCAAGCCCATCACCTTCTATCTGGATCGCGCCATTCCTGAGCCCATGCGTTCAGCCGCCCGTCGCGGAGCGCTGTGGTGGAACCAGGCGTTCGAGCAAGCCGGTTTCCGCAATGCGCTGGTGATCGAGGATCTCCCGGAAGGCGCCGATCCGCTCGACATTCGGTACCCGACCATCCAATGGACTAATCGCAGCGGACGCGGCTGGTCCGTAGGTATGGTGCAAACCGATCCGCGCACGGGCGAGATATTGCACGCGGTCGTTCAACTCGATTCGCACCGCATGCGTACCGTCAACAACTACTGGAATGTTGTCCCGCCTGCCTCAGGACGCGACGATTCCGGAATCGATCTTTTCGCAGAACTCGACAGCATCGATCCCCAGCTCTCCGAAGACGAGGCCCTGACTCGCCGCATCGCTCTGCTCACTTGTCACGAAATGGGACACGTCCTCGGACTTGAGCACAACTTTGCGGCCAGCACTTTCAACCGCGGCTCGGTGATGGACTACTTTGCTCCGCGCGTTGCGATTCGGAAGGACGGCACGGCGGATTTAAGCGATGCCTACATGCAGGGTGTTGGCAGCTACGACAAGTTCGCGATCGAGTGGGGATACAGTACCAGCGATTCCACGCAACCTCCGGCGTCACAAGATCCTCGCGAGAGGACTCGGCTCGAAGCGATAGTTCAGAAAGCTCTCAAGCAAGGCATCTTCTGGGGGAACTATGACGATCCGCGCTGGAACGCCTACGACGACGGTCCCGATCCAGTCACTTGGTTGCAGCAGGTTCTGCCTGTCCGCAATGCCCTGCTCGCGGCGTACAGCTCCTCGAACCTGCGCAGTGGCGAGCCCACCTCCAAACTGGCATCGCGTCTCGCTCTCGTTTATCTCTTCCATCGTTATGCGCTGGCTTCCGCGATCAATACGGTGGGCAGCGCAAAAGTTCCTCCAGCGTTGGCAGGAGATGGCCAAAAGCCGCTTGAAGTGTGGGACGCGCAGGCTCAACGGGAAGTTATCAAGCTTTGCTTGCAGGCGCTTCGACCGGCTGAGTTGGAGGTTCCGGCACGGCTTTGGAGTGACCTGATGCAGTACGAGAACGATGGGAATGATCCTGAGGCGTATAAGTCCAGTGCGGGTTATGTCTTCAGTCCCTACGATGGTGCCCGCTCAATCGCTGAGATCATCTTCGGCGGCCTTCTTGATCCGGAGCGTCTGGCGCGCATGGATTCCATCCATCACTTCGTCTCCGCATCCCCTTCGAGCAACGAGGTGCTCTCGACCCTGGTGAACAGTACGTTTTTGACGCCGGCATCGGCAAGCGCAACAACGTCTTCACGCAGGAGCTACAGCGATCTCTCTGACGTCGTAAAGAACGAATTGGCGGACCGATTGATGATCTTGGCCGTTAACGATGACGCCACAGCCGAGGTTCGTTCTCATGCCTGGACAGCGGTAAGTACCGTTTATGGGAATGAAAAAACGGCGCTGGGGTCGGCCAGCGACATAGTGCGGCGCGTTGAGGCGTTCATGCGCGATCCCAAGCAGAATGTGCCGAAGCTGAGGCCTTCAGGCGCGCCGGCGGGTCCGCCCATTTAGCGAATCGTCCCCGCAGATTGGAACTCGGCGGTATTTCCTCCTTGAAGTTAGGGAGTCAGCACGATTTTGCCGTAGCTGCCCGGTTTAAGGACTTCCTCGTGAGCGCGTGCGGCTTCGGCGAGCGGGAGTTCCTTGCCGATCACAGGACGCGCCACGCCAGTTTCGAGGGCTGCGCCAAGAGCGGCGTGAATGCGAGAGCGCTCCACATCCGACACGTTCAGCACTGTCATCCCCAAGATCGTTGCATCGCGAGTCATGGCATCTCGGAGGTTGATCTCGATAGTTCCGCGATTGCCCACAATGACAATGCGTCCGCGCATGGCGACCATGGAGAGATCCTTTGCAAGATTCTTGTTCGCCAGCATCTCGAGGATGACGTCGGCTCCGCGATCGGCGGTTAGTTTCTTTACCTGCTCGGGAAGATCGAGTTGCGTGTGATCGAGGACGTGGTGTGCGCCTTGCTCCTTCACGAGCGCTTTTCCCTTTTCGGTACCGGCTGTCCCAATGACGGTTATTCCGTGAGCACTCGCCAACTGGACGGCGGCTATTCCGACGCCTCCGCTCGCGCCATGGACGAACACTGTCTCGCCGGGCAAGCCTTGGGCCTTATCGAAGAGCGCGCGATATGCGGTTACATACGGGACGCCGATGGCGGCGCCTTGCTGAAAAGAAATCTTCTTGGGAAGCGGATGAACTTGCGACTCCTGGCATAACGCAAACTCGGCATACGCTCCGGTCAAGGTTCCGGCGACGTAAACGCGGTCGCCGGCTTTGAATTTATTTACGCCGGGTCCTACTTCGGCAATTACGCCGGCAGCGTCGGCTCCTGGCGTGTACGGAAGTTGGGGTTTAATAGCGTACGTGCCCGTGCGCATGTACGTATCGAATGGATTTATCCCGACGGCATGAATCTTGACAAGGACCTGACGTTCTGCAGGATGCAGGCCAGGCACCTCCTCGAGTTTCAGGACTTCCGGTCCGCCGAACTGGTGAACACAAATGGCTTTCATCGCGCCACGCTCCTCGTACTATTTGCGACTCGCAGTGGTTCCGCGAAGATAGCTATCTGTCTTGTTGATCCAGTCCTGGCGCGGAGGATAAAAGACGTCGAGGTCCACCGTGTCTTCGACGGCTTCGGCTTTATGAGGAACGTTGGATGGGATGCAGAGGACTTCCCCGGCACGTACGATGATTTCTTTGCCTTCTATCCAGAACTTCAAAGCACCTTCCAGAATGTAAGTGACCTGTTCGTTCTCGTGACTGTGCTCGGGGACAACGCAACCCTTCTTCAAAAGAACCCGGGCAAGCATGACTTTGTCACCGGTAATCATTTGCCGGTGTAGGAGAGGGTTCAACTGCTCCAGTTCCACATCTTTCCAGGCGGTGTATTTCATAGGTTCAGACTATCAAGCCTTTCGTGAAAAAGTTGTTGGCAGCAAAAGTCGCGTGCTCCGTTAAAGACTCCGCCACTTGAGCGTGCATTGCTTGCGGTTACTCTCGCGAGCCAACTCGAGAGCATGCATTACATCGAGCATCTGCTCGTGAGTCACATCAATGCCAGCCGTGCCAAGGATCGCGTCGCGCACATTTGCATAGAAGAGACAGTAGTTGCCCGGCAGAGTCGGGATGGTTTCGGCAGTCACTGCTCCATCTTGTGAACCATACAACGTGCCCCACTTCTCCCTCGCTTCCCTACCCCAAGTATCATCGCGCGGAATCTCTCCGCGTTTCAAAGCTTCTTCCTGCGGATCGATTCCATGTTTTACGAATGCTGCCTTCTCTCCACGAAGCAAGAATCTCAGGTCCGGAGCTATAGCGATCATGCTGGCCCGAAGCAGCGCCCGCGCCCTGGGGTAGTGCAAGGTAACATCGAAAGCATCGTCCACCAGCGCGCCGTCGCGCTCGATGCGTATATCGGCAGTAATCGCGCTTGGTCGCCCAAACAGCACCATGGCCTGATCGATGAGGTGAACGCCAAGATCGAAGAACACTCCGCTTCCCGGCTCAACTTTCTCCCGCCATGCTCCCGGACGCATCTGCAGGCGATAGCGATCAAAATGTACTTCATAGAGAGCAATTCGTCCGAATCGTTGTGACTCCACGAGTTGCCGGATCGTGCGGAAGTCTCCATTGGAACGCAGATTCTGGTACACGGTTAGCAAACGGCGATGTTGTTTCGCCAATTCGATTAAATCTAATGCTTCTTCATACGTGGTAGTGAAAGGCTTGTCTACTACGACGTCCTTGCCGGCCAGCAGCGCTTGCTTCGCAAGCCCATAATGGGAAGCGTTCGGAGTAGCAATGACCACCAACCTGATCTCGTCGATGGCAAGGAGATCCTCGATGGACTTTACGATGGTCGCCTGCGGATAGAGAGCTGAGGCGTCACCTGCGCTGCGCTGGACAATAGCTCGGAGACGCAGCCCCGGCACCGCGGCGATGATCGGCGCATGAAACACCCGGCCGGCAAAGCCGAAACCGACTAGACCAATATCTATCGTCACCTGCTCCTCCTCAGAAACTCGGTTGCGCAAGACGAAGCATAATAGAATCAGTAACGCACCTGGACGCCAGAACTGTGCAAACTGCACGCATTAACCTGCATCAATTTGAGGGCGAATGGAAAGACGACAGCAGTCCCGTATCGACGACACCGAACTTCAGGAGTTCTTTCGTAACATCGAAGACGCCTTCTACCGCAAGTTTCAGCGGGAGATGCCCGGCGAAGCGCGGCGCTACTTGCACTTGGCAGAGGGAGTGATCCGCTCCGGGGAGCAGGAGCTCAGAAGCGAATCCTCACGAGACGGGCTACGCTCCTGATCTTCTAGCAGCGGATAGAGCCATGCCTATTCAATCAGCGGCACGTGATTGAGGTGCGCGGTCCGATGCTTCAGATAGGTTCCTGGACTGATTCCAGAGAATTCGCGGAAGTCGTGATTGAAATGCGCCTGGTCGAAGTAGCCTGCATCAAGCGCAACGTCGGCCCAATCGATTTCATTCCCATCCTTGCCATGAACAACGCGCAACACACTTTGAAACCGCTGGATGCGACAAAACAGTTTTGGCGCTAGGCCGATTTCATCGCTGAAGACCTGCACGAACCTTCGCCTGCTAATACCAATTCGGTCAGTCAACTCAGCGACAGTTCCTGAGAATTCGCCCGTGATGAATGCGAGAGCGGCATGCACTGCCGGGTGTCTCACAAATGGCTTCCGGGCCTGCTCCAGTAATCATCGCTCAAAGGTGAGAAATCTTTCTCTGGGAGTGGCGCCTTCGAGGATTCTGCCTCTGATGTCGGCTCCGCTGCTTCCCCACAGACATTCGAGGGAGAGATTCTGATCCAGCAACTCACTAGTCGGCGGCTTGAAAAACCGGGAGACGCCGCCCGGTCGAAAGTGAATCCCGATCAATGAAGCCTGACTGGCCGTATCAATTACTTCGTAGCGTGAACGCGGGCCGGCGAAGATCGATCCAGAAAGTTTTTCGAACAGTTCCGGGCGATCAGTATCGTAGATCCTGAGCTCATCTTCACGCAGGTTGATGACAACCTGCATGGAGCCATCCGGCATGATGCGTTCCTTCGCATGGGGCTGCGTGTAGCCCTCGTAGTACCAGAACAGCTCAACGAACTCCGAGAGCGGCGGCTTCGGAGCATATTTCAGGAAAAGCATCGACAAATAATACTGCGAAGCGACCACAGATTTCGCAGCTCTGGATGACACTCCCTGATTCCGCTGATTGAAACCCGCAACAAAGTTTCGCTCGCGATACCAACCCGGCAGCTGTCCGCAGCTTCTCTCTGGGGATGGAGAGGACTTTCAATGCTCATTGCACGGCAGTCGAACATCCAGGTGCTGATGTGGCCGTTGTACTGCGCTGTGCTGCTTCTCACTTCATGCGGCGGCACTGGCGCTAGCTCGACCGCGACTTTGCCCAGCCCGACTCCGCAACCAGTTCCCAGCCAGCCGGCTGCACAGCAGAGTTTGTCGCGATGGTCGTGGAAGAGAACCACTCCTACGAACAGGTGATCGGCAATTCGTCCATGCCGTATCTGAATAGCCTGGCGCAACAGGGAGCGTTGGCCACGCAGTATTACGCAGACACGCATCCTTCCATCGGAAACTATTTCGCATTGACAACGGGAGCTGTACAGACCAACGACAACAACTTTCCCGGCCCATTATCCGCAGATAATCTCGCGCGTGAATTAGCTGCTTCAGAAAAAACGTGGAGGGTGTATGCGGAGGATCTTCCCTCGGCAGGATACTTGGGAACCACGGTCGGCAATTACGAGAAACATCACAATCCCTTCGCTTACTTCAGCGACGTTGTGAATGATGCCAGCCAGGGCAGCAAAAATTGTTCCCCTTACACAGTTCACGACCGACGTGAGTTCTGGCGCGCTCTCCGATTTCGTCTTCGTATTACCGAACACCATCAATGATGGGCATTCGTGTTCGACGGGAACAGTCTGCAGCGACAGCGACCTCTTAGGCCGTGCCGATCAATGGCTTAAGGCGAATCTCAGTCCTCTGCTCGCTACATCTCGATTTCAATCCAGTGGCTTGCTTCTGATTACGTTTGACGAGTCCAACATCGCCAATATCCGCAACGGCGGCGGGCGGGTGCCTCTGATTGCGTTCGGTCCAAAAGCTAAGGCAGGCGTACAGTCAGCGGTCTTCCACAAACACGAGAACACTCTGAAGACGGTGTGCATAGTCTTAGGTGTGGCTAGTTGCCCAGGTACTGCGGCCTCCATGAGCGCCGAGGATGATCTCGTTCAGCACTGAGCAACCTCCCCTATCGGAGCATTGAGTAGCCCCGAAGAACGAAGGCTGATCGTCTAAGCTATTCCCACCAAACAATGCCAGCTTGTCTTTTCTGCCAGATAGTTAGTAGAGCGATTCCCGCGGCGATCGTCTTTGAAGATCAACTAACACTTGCCTTCCTCGATCACCGGCCTCTCTTTCCCGGTCACTGCCTTCTGATTCCGAAGGAACACATAGAAACGTTGAACGAAGTCTCCGCCCCTCTTCTGGACCGGCTCTCCGCAAATGCACGCTTGCTGGCGATCGGGATGGAAAAGGGCTTGGGAGCGCAAGGCGCATTTGTCGCAATCAATAACCGCGTCAGCCAGAGCGTGCCTCATCTTCACATACACGTGGTTCCACGAACCAAGGGAGACGGACTGAAAGGCTTCTTCTGGCCGCGTCAAAAGTATCGGGACGCTGAACACCTCGAAGAGACACGTGTATCGCTTGCTCGCGTGATGCAGGACCTGATGCTAAATAAGGCATGAAGCTTTTTCTGTCGGACATGCTGACTGCTACAACTCTCTCGAGCACCGCCTGAAAGTCTCTGGAAGAATTCACAGCTCTTCGGTGTCCAATAGGGAGGAAGAATTTTCGTTCCGGTATTTTAAGTCCTGTTGAATCTGTGGAAGCTTTGACCGACGTTTCGTGCATCCAAAGCAAACACACAGCCACTTTTCTTCAAGCGAAACTGCAACATCTTCTTGCAGACTCTCTAAAAGAAAAGTTGTGGTGCGATTTTTTTTCTTGAAGCATTGATTTTTTTTCTTCTACCTGATTCATTCACGGCTGATGCTCACGAAGTCAACCTCACATGCGTTGACAAAACTTCTGTGAGGGTTAGAATACGAATGCTTCCTTACACTTCTTGAGTAGAAATACCCGACCCTTGAGCTCTCTGTTGACCCAATCCGACCTATCTGCGTTGACGCTGCACGGCAGGGGTAAAGTTAGGGATATTTATGAGGCAGGAGACGATCTGCTCTTCCTTGCCTCTGACCGGATTTCAGCGTTCGATCATATCCTGGCAACGGAGATTCCCGATAAGGGAAAGGTGCTCACTCAGCTTTCTCTTTTTTGGTTCGATCATCTGCGGGATGTCGTTTCGAATCATGTAATCACGGCGAGCGTTGAAGAATATCCAGAGCCGTTACGATATTTCCAGGATCAATTGCGCGGCCGCTCGATGCTGGTACGACGAGCGAAGATGTTTCCCGTGGAGTGTGTGGTCAGAGGGTATCTTTCTGGGTCAGGATGGAAGGACTACAGGCAAAGCCAGTCTGTTTGCGGAATTCGCCTTCCTGCCGGGCTCCGCGAATCAGATCGTTTGCCGGAGCCGATCTTCACGCCAGCCACTAAGTCCAACACCGGGCACGATATCAACATCCCGTTCGGTGAAATGGTGCGGCTGCTAGGCAGCAGCACCGCCGAGACACTCCGGGAACTCTCTCTGCGTATCTACGGACTCGCCGTTGAGCATGCCATGAATCGCGGAATTATCGTCGCAGACACAAAGTTTGAATTTGGCACGGTGAACGGTGAGATTGTGCTTGCCGATGAGGTACTTACTCCGGATTCCTCTCGCTTCTGGCCGGCCGAGAGCTACCGTCCGGGTGGACCACAATCCTCTTACGACAAGCAGTTTGTTCGTGACTATCTGGAATCCATTCATTGGGACAAGAACCCGCCTGCTCCCTCGTTGCCGGAAGACGTAGTTCGGAAAACGCGGGAGAAATATATCCAGGCATATCGTCAACTTTCGGGAAAGGAACTCGAACTGTGACGATCTTTGACTGGGGAATCATCGGTATCGTTGTGATTTCAGTCTTGTTGTCTGCGGCACAGGGATTCTTCTACGAGATCTTCTCACTGGCCGGAGTCGTTCTCGGTTACTTGAGCGCGATTTGGGGATACCATCGCCTCTCGGCTGTGTATCGCCCTTATGTAAACGCAACGCAGTATGCAGATATTGCCGCTTTCCTCACCATTTTTTTCGCCGTGCTGATTCTTGCCGGCATCATCGGACGCATTGCCCGGTGGATGATGAAGGAAGTCGGCTTGAGTTCAATCGATCGTCTTCTAGGAGGAGCCTTCGGGCTCGTCCGAGGCGTCGCTATCGTCACAGTCGGTGTGCTGGCCATTGCGGCATTCTCTCCTGACAATCAGGCGCTGGCCCGTTCCAGTATGGGAGGCTACTTTCTCGTGGCCGCCCGCACTGCAACCTGGGTTGCGCCTTACGAGTTGCGGGCTCGCGTGCGTTCAGGCGCGCAAGCCATCAGCAACTTGCAGGCGAATGCGGATTTACGCGCCGACTCGGAGAAGAAGACCTCTCCGGCAGGAACAGTTAAGTAGTCTTCGCCCTTCATATCCTGCGGCCCTGGGTGGCTGTGCGTGTTGACTCGATTTCTGTGTGATTTTGGAGGCTCTGTGAAGAACCAGCTTGAGGCGCTCGTTGCACAAATGCACGAGTCCGGCATTCTCTATTCGGAAGCAGTTCGCGAATTCAAAAAGCGCTTCATCATGAATGTGCTCGATCGCAATCATGGAAACCAGAGCAAAGCTGCTCGCGAACTTGGAATGCATCGCAATACTCTGAGCCGGACTATCTCAGAGCTCAACCTCGATCTCGGCGAGTTGCGTAACAGCGCTCGGCGCCCGCCCCGTAGTGCCCGCCTCGAACCTGAGCTTCTGGAGAAGAAAGCTGTACGATGATTGAATGAAGCTGCGCGACACCGCCAGCAAAACAATCAGCGACCAGGGGCCGCGCGACCGCGGAGGGCTAGCTGCGCCTTCCGCGTTGAAGACCGGATGGGTAAGCGCTGAAAGCACGGGCGCGTCCTCGGCATCTTTCACATACATTCAGCAGGGATTCGACTGGACAGCGTACGACTGCTATCTATTCGACATTGATGGCACACTGCTGAACAGCCGGGACGCCGTTCACTACCATGCGTTTCATCGCGCTGTGGCGACGGTGTTCGAACTCGAATTCCGACTCGACGGTGTTCCCGTTCACGGCAATACCGATGTCGGGATATTGCGTGCTTACCTCGAGCAAGCCGACGTGCCCGAAAGCGAGTGGCGTTCCCGTTTACCCCAAGCTCTGGAACTCATGAGCGCAGAGGTGGAGCGAAACGCCAAGGCTTTGAGCCCCGAAGTCTGTCCCGGCATTCCTGACCTTCTCCAGAGCTTGGCTGACCAGGGCAAGTTGCTCGGTGTCGCATCGGGCAATTTGGAACGAGTTGGATGGGCAAAGTTGGAGGCGTGCGGACTGCGTCGCTACTTCGCCTTTGGAGCCTTCTCTGGCACGCTGGAGAAGCGAGACGACGTCATCGCCGACGGAATCAGGCAAGCCCGTGATCTCCGCGGTGTACACACTACAGTTTGCGTTGTTGGCGACACGCCGGCAGACATTCGCTCGGCACACGTGAATAGTGTTCCTGCGATTGCTGTCGCTACAGGGATTTATAAGTTCGACGAGCTGGCGGCTTGCAAACCTGAAATGTGTATCCCCTGTTGTGAGGACCTTCTCAGAGTCTGACCGCAAGATTTCGCCAGAGGCTCGTTCTATTCCAGAGTTCGACTAGAATCTCACGATGCGGATCGTCCTGTCTCTGATTACCGGATTCTGCCTGCTCGGATCGGCGATCGCCGACACTGGCCTGAGCAAACAGGAAAGGCGCAATCGGAACAAGGCAGAAAAGCAATATCTGGCAGCGATGGAGTCCTTTCGTGCGGGGAACCTTGTTAACGGACGAACGCTCTTAGACGAGTCCTTGCGGCTGGATCCGCGCAATCCAGGCGCCCTGACTGCGCGAGAGCTTCTACGGCAGCAGGAGATCCAGCAGAGGACCTTGGAAGCTAATCAGCAGTTGGCAGCGAATCAGCGCGAACAGGCTATCGACGGCTTCCGGAAGGCCCTTGCCCTCGACTCGAGCAATACGGCTGCGCAAGAAGGGCTGCGCTCGGCGTTGGCAGAGCGCGAGGCAGCCGTCGGCAACGAGCCAAGAATTCGCTATCGTGATGCCGACGACATCCGCCTTCAGCCCTCAGAGGCCAAGCAGGACTTCCACTTCAAAGGGGACAGCCGGGGGCTATTACAGCGTCTGTGGAGCGCTTACAACATTCGCCCTCTGATCGATAACTCGGTCGTCAGCAAACAACTCAGATTTGATCTTGACGGAGCCGATTTCGCCACAGCGACCGAGATTGCCTCCAAGATCACAAAGACCTTCTATGTGCCGATGTCTTCCACGCAGGCATTGATCGTGGCCGACACGCCGGAAAATCGCAGAACTTTCGAACGGCTTGCCTTGCGAACGTTCTACGTCAGTGATGCCTCTTCCCCGGCGGACATCAACGAAGTTGTAACTCTGCTCCGAACCGTCTTCGACTTTCGCTTCGTTACGCCAGCCGCAAGCTCGAACCAAGTCACGGTACGCGCACCGGCAACCATGCTGGATGCTGCGAGCCGAATTCTCAATGACTTATTTTCGGGCAAACCTCAAGTAATGCTTGAGGTCAATATTTTCCAGGTTGAGCAGACGCTGGCTCGCGACTTGGGCTTGGGAGTACCAACTCAATTCACGTTGTTTAACGTCAATACCGAAGCTCGAAATCTGCTGAACTCAGCCAATCAAGATCTGATCAATCAGCTCATCTCATCGGGCGCGATCAATCAGGCGAATAGCTCGTCAGTGGCAGCACTGCTGGCCGGCTTAGCAGCGGGACAGAGTTCGATCCTGAACCAGCCGATAGTAACGTTTGGCGGCGGAATAACCAGAAGCGGAGTGATCATTCCTGGTACGACCATCCATGCGTCCTTGAATGAGTCATCATTCAAATCGCTTGAGCACGTCATGCTACGAGCGGCGCAAGGAGATCCTGCAACCGTTAGGAACGGAACACGCTATCCCATCCTCAACGCCAGCTTTGCTCCAATTTTCAACACGCCAGCGATTAGCCAGGTACTCGGGAATCAGAGCTTCCAGGCGCCGTTCCCATCCTTCAGCTATGAAGATCTTGGACTGACTCTCAAGGCCACTCCGACGATCCATGGAACAAGCGACGTGTCCTTGAAAGTGGAATTTCAATTACGAGGATTGGGAGCAACGCAGCTAAATGGTGTTCCGGTGATCACAAATCGCGAATACAACGGAACGATCGGCATTCCGTTAGGAGAGACGGCCGTCCTCGCAGGAATGGTGTCACAAACCGAGCAACTCACTTTGCAAGGGATTGCAGGCATCGCGAAATTGCCGATCCTGGGCGCTGCTACGTCAGTACACAACAAGCAGACCGATGACGCCCAACTACTCGTTACGATACGTCCGCACCTGGTGCGTGAGGCAATCCACGATGCGGAGGCAGGAACTGCATTTGTTCCTGCTCCCGCTCAGTGAGCTTCGGCGACTTTCTTCGCGTTCTCCTGCGCTTCGAAATCCACCATCTGCTTGAGGATTTCGATCGGGGTGTCATTCACGTTTTCGATCTTACGTCCATTTAGGAAGAGCGTAGGGGTTGCGTTGACCCCTACGGCCGCGCCGAGTTGGTATTGCTGGTTCACACGGACTTTGGTGTCTGCCGCGTCGGCACAGGTTGCCGTTGCTGCTGGATCTGCTCCGGCATCGGTCGCGATAGCATTCAGTCGCTCAGCAGCGTTTTGATCATTAATGTTTTCCTGCTGGTCAAAGACCTGCTGAGCAAACTTCCAAAATTGATCCTGATTCTTGCGAGCAATGCAGTCCGCGTAGCCTGCAGCACGATCGGCCCATTTGTGAATGTTGGAGAGCGGAAAATTCTGGAATACGAGGCGAGCATTGGCGGACTGGCTCACTAACTGCTCCACTTTCGGCCACGCTCGCTTGCAATGCGGGCACTGAAAATCGCTGAATTCCACGATTTCAACCGGGGCGTCTGGAGCACCCTTCACCGGACCCTTTGCCTCATCAGCCAACTTTCGCCGTGCGGGTTCAAAGGGATCGGTTCCGAAGGGAATGATCTGGCCGATAAATGCATGTTGCAGATCGCCCGCTACATAGAAGGGTGTTCGCTGCTGCACAGGTTCGCCGAAGGTTATGATGACCTCCGTGACTCCCGGAACTTCCGAAGGCTTTACGCTCTCAATCTTCCACTTCACCATCGGATCGTAGCCAAACATGTGATGCATGAAGCCGTTGAGCTCTTCCATGCTCGGCTGCTTTCCGATCGGAGCTGGAGCCGATTTCGTCGTCGCCGAAGAAGCAGGCTTCTTAGCAGGAGTAGAGGCCGTCTGCGTGAGCGCGATGCTGGTGGACAAAATAGCTAGCATGAAGGCAAAGATTTTCTTCAAAGTATTTCCTCAATGTGAAGTTCACAATCAGTAGCCGCAGTTAGCACTGAACCTCATACTTTGCGGCGATAGGAAAACGGCGGCCGAGCCCGAATGCTTTCTGACTGATTTTCAGGACCGGGGCTGCCTGTTGGCGTTTGTACTCGGTCCGCTCGATCATTCGAATCACGGAACTGACGAGCTTACAGTCGTATCCGCGCTCGATAGAGATCTGCTCAGCGGTCTTATAGTTCTCAACGTAGTCTTCGAGAATGCAATCCAGCACGTCATAGGGTGGGAGCGAATCCTGATCTGTCTGGTTGGGCCGAAGCTCTGCAGAAGGAACCTTTTTGATCGTTGGCAGTGGAATCACCGGAGAGATCCTGTTTCGGTATTCACTCAAACGATAGACCATCGTCTTTGGAACGTCCGCAATCACCGCCAGGCCTCCGCACATATCGCCGTACAGAGTGCAGTAGCCAACTGCCATTTCCGACTTATTGCCGGTGGTGAGCACAAGGGCTCCGAACTTATTCGACAGCGCCATCAAGGTAGAGCCCCTCAGACGCGACTGCAGGTTCTCCTCCGTAAAGTCCTCCGGAAGATTGCGAAACGTTGCTGAAAGCGCTTTACGGAATTCCTCGAACACCGGCGAAATTGGGATTACGTCGTACCGAATTCCCAGGTTCTTGGCGAGTTCCTTCGCATCGTCCTTGCTGCCTTGCGACGAATAGGGACCCGGCATAGAGACTCCCATGACATTCTCTTTGCCCAAGGCGTCTACTGCGATTGCCGCCGTCAAGGCGCTATCAATGCCTCCACTCAGACCGATGATTACCTTTTTGAAACCGCATTTACGAACGTAATCCCTGGTGCCTAGTACCAGAGCAGCGTAGGCTTCGGCCTCGGTATCCGCCGGCTGCTCATGCACATCGCCTTGCAGCGTTTCGGTATCGAATAACACTAAATCTTCTTCGAACGACTTCGCCTGAGCCAAAACACGACCGTCGGGACCAATCACAATGCTCGATCCATCGAAGATCAGACTGTCATTCCCTCCAACCTGATTGCACATGACGACAGGCACTCGGAAGTCGGCAGCAATGGCTTGCAGCATCTTCTTGCGGATTTCACGCTTGTGCGTTGTGAACGGCGAGGCAGAGATATTTAACACCAGGTTCCCGCCGGCTCGCACTAATTGTTCTACGGGATCGATGCTGTAGAGGCGCTTTTGCCAAAAGTGCTTGTCATTCCACGCGTCTTCGCAAATGGTGAGCGCCAGTCTCGAGCCGTTCAGGCTAACAACCTCCTGCTTGCGCGCGGGTGCGAAGTAGCGGTCTTCGTCGAAGACGTCATAGGTGGGCAGCAGCATCTTCGATTGCATGAATTCCACCCGCCCATTGCGTACGAGGGCAGCGGAATTCATCACCGATTTTCCGGTCTCGCTTTGTGCCGGCGTAACCAAGCCACAGATAACGGCAATGCCATCGGTTTCGTTCGCGATTCGCTCGAGCGTCTCCGCGTTCTGCGTAACAAACGAAGGCTTTTCTACCAAGTCCCGCGGCGGGTATCCGCAGATCGCCAACTCGGGAAACAGTATGAGATCAGCTCCCTGTGCCTTAGCTCTGTGGCTGTATTCGATGATCTTGGCGGCATTGCCGCAGAAATCTCCTACCGTGGGATTGATTTGGCCGAGAGCAATCTTCATTTTCTTAAGTGTAAGACGCTGAGGAAGATGATGTCATCTTCCTGTGCCAGATCGCCTCGCGCTTGGGACGTACCGGGAAATTTGATCAAGCATCGTTTGACCCGGTATTGGTCGAGGTTCTACACTCCGCTGTTCCTCCAAACATCGGAACGCGAGAACCTCGCTTGGCGCAACTGGACAGACTTACCGCAACAGTTCCTGCCGAAGTGGGCGCAGACACACTGCCACCGCTTAGACTTCATCCCCAGCTCTACGAGATCAGTACACTTCCCTGGCTTGTGAGGCTGGGCAAACAGCTCGGACGGCCGATAAGCATCTCCGACGTTCCTCACGCCGAGTGGGAGCGGCTTCGAAGACTTGGATTCGATCTCGTTTACCTGATGGGGGTCTGGAAGCACAGCCCCGAGGGCCGCAGGCTCTCTCGAAGTCAGACTTCCCTATTCAAGCGATATGACGAGTCTCTGCCCGGCTGGACTCTGAACGACGTGCCCGGCTCCCCTTTTTCCATCCAGGCTTATGAACCCGACCCGTCGATCGGCACTTGGGACGACTTCGACATGCTCCATCGCCAGCTACACGAGCTCGGCATGCGGCTCATCCTAGACGTAATTCCCAATCACACCGGGCCAGACCATCACTGGATACGTGAGCATCCCGAGTACTATATCCGCGGCTCGCTGGCGCAATACCGTGCGAACCCGGGCAATTTCTTTATTGCTGAAAATAACGCAGGCGGCGGCGAAGTAATTGCCTACGGTCGAGATCCCTACTTCGCCCCGTGGACGGATACCGCCCAACTCAACTACTTCAATCCCTCCCTGCGTAAGGCAATGATCGACCAGATTCGCCGTATCGCCGAAATCTGCGACGGTGCACGATGCGACATGGCCATGCTGATTTTGAATGACCATTTTCATCAGACCTGGGAGTCCGTGCTGGGATCAGCCCCTGCGCCTGGCGAGGAATTCTGGCAAGAGGCCACGCGGGCCTTAGGCGATTTTGTTTGGATAGCAGAAGCCTACAGCGACTCGGAGTGGGCGCTTCAACAACTCGGATTCAATTTCACCTACGACAAGCGGCTCTACGATCGACTACGCGATGGTTTCGTGCGCGACGTGTATCTGCATCTGAAAGCTGACGCGGAGTTCCAGCGTCGCTCGGTGCGTTTTCTCGAAAATCACGACGAGCCACGAGCTGCGAGCGTCTTCGGAAAATCTCGACTACCAGCTGTTGCCGTCTTGGCCTCCACTGTGCCAGGCATGCACTTCTTCAATGATGGCCAGTTTGAAGGCTTCCAGAAACAGCTCGTCGTTCAGCTCTCACGTGCGCAAGAAGAGAGTCCCGACCCGGAGATTCAGCGAATCTACGAGAAAATTCTTACGATAGCCGACTCTCCAGAGTTCCATAGTGGCACCTGGAAGCTGCTTGAACCCAAAGACTCAGGAGATCGCACCAATTCCGATCTCATCGCGTATATGTGGAGTGAGGCTTCCGGACAAAAACTTGTGGTTGTGAATCTGGGAGCCGGTAACTCTACCGGTCGAATTTATTTTACCGACGATCTGCTTTCGGGAAGTGGCCTGCATTTCGACGACTTGCTCAACGATCGCAGCTACGAACGGCAGACTGCCGATCTGAAGCGTTGGGGACTGTTTATCAAGTTAGCGGGATTTGGCGCTCACATCTTCGATGTGAAACGCATCGCGTAAGGTAGAGACGCAGCATGCTGGGTTGTTCGCCCACCAGCATCACCTCTGCTCCTGGGCTTCCTTCTCCGAACACTGCCTGGGTCGCTCGCTTCCAGAGGTCGCATCCTTTGCAGTGTTGCACTGCTTCGCGCAAGGTGGTGAGGGTTCTGCGATCAGGCAGGAAGTCGGCAGCAGAGATGGCAAGCTGTCGGCATGACGTGAGTATTGGATGCCTGAGGCCCAACGGGCGGCAACCCTCTCACGCGCGGCAATTTATAATTGCGATTCAGCACTGAATATCAGTTTCTCTGAGGAGAAAAATTGAGACGTTTCCTTAGTCTCGCTGCCCTGGCCGCGAGCTTTCTTCTTTTTGTGTGGACTCAGTCAGGATGTGGAGGAAGCAGTAATGCTCCGCCCAGCGGTCTTGATACACGCGTCTTCATAGCTATTCAGAATTCGAACATATCAAGCCTGCCAATCGCTAATGCGACGAAGGACCAGCTGACTACCAGCGTCGTCTCGGGAGTCGGCAGCGGACCCTCGTTGTTGATTCCAGGCGCAAACAATACAACTCTCGTTTTCGGTTCGGGAAGCGGCAGCGTTTCCATCATTGACAACCTGAAGGAAGCCCCGGCAACGAGTGTGACTACGGGATGCCCAAACGGAGCAACCTTCTGCCCGCCGACCCTGCCCGCGCCCACCGAGAGTATGGCTGCCTCTTCAGATGGAAAGTTCGCTTATGCGGCCCTTCCGACCGCCAGCCAGGTTTCGGTCCTGGCGTTGACTGCGGGCCCGCCCATCACCGTAACGAATATTCCGGCTACTCCCGCAAACTGCGCGGCCACCAGCAACTGCCTGCCCGGCGCGCACCGAATCGTGCTCTCGCACAACAATACCAAGCTGCTGGTATTCAATGAGGGCTTGAATCAGTTCGAGATCATCAACACCGCTGACAGTTCTGTGAAGACGGTCACCGGCGCCGGGCTCGATCATCCGAGTTATGCCGTTTTCTCTGCGGACGACAGCAAGGCCTACATCCTCAACTGCGGCTCAGAGTGCGGAGGTACACAGGCCAGCGTATCCGTGCTCGATACTTCTGCACTAACGATAGGCCAGACAGTGATTGTCGATGCCGCAACCATAGGGACCAGTGACGCGAATAACCTATACGTCGCCGGGACAGGGCCGAATGGCGGCAGTGCGACAGTGCTTCCCCTCTCGTCTCTCACACCAGGAAAGCCAATCAGCATCGGAAACGGATTCCACCAGGTGATCTCGCTGTTTCAGAACAAGGTCATCGTTGGCGCGCGCACCTGCTCTACAGGCTGTATGTCAATCGTCGATCCTGCCGCAGGGACGGCTGTTGTGGATTCACCGAAGGGCGACGTTACAAGCATCACTCCGATCACACCAAGGAAGGTTGTCTACTCCACCGAAGGCGGCGAAGTACGCATTTACGATGTGACTACCGGCCAGGAGCTGCTGAATAACAACACCCAGCTCATTGACGTGGTGGGAAACGCAACAAGCGTCCTATACGTTGGGCCGAAGGTGCAATGACGAATTCCTGCTGGTGAGACTGTGGCACAGCCGCCCTCGGCTGTGGCTCTGCGCTTCTCGTGCCGCGCTTGGCGGCACGAGCCGAATTGAGCCCGGCAGGAACTGCAGGGAACTGTTTCGAATCGAGCCCCGGTCAGGGGCGACACCCCGAAAATGTTTCGCCCCTCCAGGGCTCATAATCAACCCTCGCTTCCCGGCACACTTGGCGCCGGGCTTATGTCCCACTATGCCGCGGGACGCGGCATGAGTTCCCGCACAGTTTTGGCAAGATCAGCGAACTATCCTCCGCGGCAACATCACAGCCGATAGTTTTCTTGTTTCGCACAGGCGGCCTCATGCTTGCTGGGGGCGGAACCACAGCCGAGGGTGGCTGTACCACTGAGCTCCATACAAGGACGTTGCTTGCCGTGTTTGCCTCACATACTTTGCAGCGCCCCTCGCATGAAGCCCAGCGATTCGGCCGCGCCAGGAAGCGGGTCCTTCGGTTCAATCTCATACTCCAGTTGAACCTCTCCTGTGTAGCCCGAACGCACTAGCTCGCGCAGCACAGGAATAATCGGCATCACACCTGTTCCAACCGGCACTCCTTTCGCGTCGACGTGGTCAGACTCCAGATCCTTGAAGTGCATGCTGTACAGCCGATCGTTCGTTTTCTTAATGTCCGAAACCAGGTCTTCGTGCATGCGGAAAGTGTGGCCGATATCCATGCACACACCAATTTTTCGATCGAGGCCTTTAATCGCGTCATACACCTCGAGCGGTGACGGGAAGCGCTTATCGTTGGGCCCATGGTTGTGGATGGCTGCTTTGAGGTCATAACTCCTAATCACCTTTTCCAGAGTGTGGAGTTGTTCGCGGGTGACTCCCACTACCGCGATAGAGGCTCCCAGGTCGCGAACATAGTCGAATGCCTGGCGCATATCGGCCTCGGCGTCTTTCAAATAAATGACGCCACAGCTCGTGATCGTTAGTCCTAGATCTGCGGCCTGTTGCCGAAGCTGCTTGCGTTGTTCGGGAGTCGAGCTCAAAGGCAAATGAACTTCTTTCAACGACAAATAGTGGACGCCTAGCCGCTTGGTGTCCTGCAAGGCTTCTGCGGCCGGGAAAGAGCGTAGCGAATACGAGCAGACGCCTACGCGTAGACCATGAAATTGCTTGTCATCGTTTGCGCTCGATTCCTCAGCGAACGAAACCAGTGGACGAATCGCGCTGCACGCCGCCCCCAAAGCCGCGGCTTTCATTACAGAACGACGAGTGAAGAGCATGAGTTCCTCCGTTGAAATAACCTCAAGCCAATCGCGTGACAGCTTAATCGACTGGGCACCACTTTTCGTACAATGCAATGCCACTTCGCTTGCGGCAGTTATACTATGCGGCTTGCAGTCTTGATTCCAAGAGAGGGCCACCACTATGACAATCGATCGCCGTGATTTTCTTAAGACCACCGGGAAGGCAATCACCGTAGGAGCAGCAACGCTCGCTCTCGGCGGACGGGTGCTCGGTGCAAATGATCGCGTTCGCGTTGCGATTTGCGGATTGCGTGGCCGCGGCAACGATCACCTCCATGGGTTTTCGCATGTGCCCGGAACCGAGATCGCTGCGTTCTGCGACATCGACCAGAGTGTACTGGCCCAACGCGTGGGCGACATGCAGAAACTGGGTCTTGCCAAGCCCAAGACCTACGTCGACATCCGCAAGCTGCTTGAAGACAAAGACATCGATGCCATCTCCATCGCCACGCCCAATCACTGGCACTCGCTTATGGGCATATGGGCGTGCCAGGCTGGCAAGGATGTGTACGTAGAGAAGCCTTGTTCTCACAACTCGTTTGAAGGCCGTCAATTGGTGAATGCGGTAAAGAAATACAACCGCATCTGCCAGCACGGGAGTCAGTCACGCTCAAATCCAGGCATGATCGATGCAATACAGAAAGTCCAAAACGGGACAATAGGCGACGTCTATCTTGGACGGGCACTTTGTTACAAGTGGCGCCAGGCGATAGGGCATGCCACTCCTGAAGCGGTTCCTGCCGGCGTGGATTACGACTTGTGGACCGGCCCTGCTCCAATGAAGCCATTTACCCGCAATCGCTTTCACTACAACTGGCATTGGATCTGGGACACCGGCAACGGCGAGGTTGGCAACCAGGCAATTCACGAGATCGACATTGCACGCTGGGGCCTCGGCGTACGCTTCCCTGTTCAGGTCTCAGCCATGGGCGGCCACTTCATGTTCGACGACGACCAGGAAACACCCAACGTGATGAACGCGACCTTTTACTTCGAGGATGCCAACAAGAAACGCAAGATGATGGAGGTCGAAGTCCGCCACTGGATCACCAACCACGAGGCGGAGATCGGCTCCGGCGCCTACGGGAGCGCTGCCGTGCCCGCCGCAGGCCTTTCCGGCGGCGCAAACAAGAAATCAGCCGAGAAGCAGTCGCTGGGGCCGAAAGAGGCGAAGACCAACACCATCGGCAACATCTTCTACGGATCGAACGGATATCTTGGCATCGACGGTTACGATGCTTACAAGACCTGGCTCACCAATCAGGCCGAACCTGGGCCCTCCGGCAAAGCCACTGGTGATCATTTCGCGAACTTTATCGATTGCATTCGCAGTCGTCGCGCCGAGGATATTCACTCGCCAATCGAAGAGGCTCACATTTCGACCACGTTGGTCCATCTCGCCAACGCGTCATATCGTTTAGGGCGCACTCTGCAGTTCGATCCGGAGCAAGAGCAGGTCGTAGGAGATGAGGAGGCCACCCGAATGCTGCGCGGTACATATCGCGCGCCATACGTTGTGCCGGACCAGGTGTAAGGAATTGTCATCTGTTGCTGTACCGACTAGCTGTTAGGAAGGGGCATCGGCTTTGGTCCGTCGCCAAGAATGTAACTTGTCATCCTGAGGCCAGGGGTTGGCCGAAGGATCTCCCGCGATGATTCGAACATGTATGCGGTATCCCGGCTCTTTGGCGAGAATCCTCGTGAAAGAGCCAGAATGCAGCAATCAAGCTTGAGTCATTCCGGGAGATCCTTCGGCCGACCCCCGCCCTCAGGATGACAGTTTGCAATGGGCGTAAAGCTGATCCTGTTCGGGAGAAGCCGAACCTTATCTATGATCACGAGACGAGCACTCCTCGCTTCACTCGCCATTTCGCCCTTCCTGGCGGCTTTCAAATCAGTTGGAAACATCAAGATCGGTGTTTGCACTCGCGATAGCGCGAACGCAGTGAAGTACGGCTTCGACTACATTGAGCCAGCGGCCGCGGAGATTGCTGCCATGAGTGAAGCTGAATTTCGCGACTATTCTGACGAAGTACTCACTTTGCCCATCGGATGTCGTGCGTTTAATGGTCTCATCCGCCGCCCCGATCTGAAGGTCGTTGGCAATGAAGTCTCCCTTTCTGCGCTACGAGATTATCTAGTGCCCTGCATGGCAAGGTGTAAACATCTCGGTGCTTCCATCGCTGTGTGGGGCAGCGCCGGATCGCGCAATGTTCCGGAAGGATTCTCGCGGCGTCGTGCCAACGAACAGATTGCCGAGTTTCTTCGCATGGCGGGCGACATCGCCGGCCAACATGAGCTTGTGATCGCAATCGAGCCGCTACGCCATCAAGAGGGCAATATTCTGAACACAGGCGCCGAGGCTCTGGAAATGGTGCGGTCGGTAAAGCATCCCAACGTGCGCATGATTATTGACTATTACCATCTCCGCGAGGAGAACGAGGATCCGAAGATTCTCGAGGCTGCGCAACGGGAGATCGTACACCTGCACTTCGCGAATCCCCATGGACGAGTCTGGCCCCACGATCTCGCCGAAGACGATCACTACGCCGAGTTCTTCCGCTATTTGAAGAAAACTGGGTATTCGGGCGGTATCTCGATCGAAGGCAAGGGAACGTTCGAGAATGATGCCGCTGCCAGTCGCGCCTTCTTTCGTGCCGCGATAAATTGAGAGTCCGCACTTTTGAACTCCCTTAAGGGGCTCCCTAGTACGTTCGGAATTGGCCCGGCTCTACTGGTACCATTAGGGCCGCGTTGAGGGCTGATCTATATCAGCCAGCAGATCCCCCAGTCCGCATCCGCTTCAATGGAACATTAACAGCCAAGCGGCGGCCCTGGGGGATGACAGTGTCGATATGGTTCGACGGCGGAGGCGAATCAGGCGAGGCGTCTACAGTTACTCTGAAGGGCTGTAGAAATCATGTTCATGATCCAGCGGCGTAAACCACACGGTTCGACATCTGATTCCTGAGGCCAGCCTTGCCAACAGCTTTCACGTATACAGAATACGAACCAGCCGCAAAGTGGTAGGACGATAAATCGAGTGTGTGTGTCCCGGCCTGCATCTCCGAGAGCGGCATCAGTTGCTCGCCATCGATGGAAATAAAGGGAGCGTAATGGTCGATGGTGTTCTCATTTCCCGCCACTGCCCATGTGACCTGGTTCCCTGAAATTGATGCGGACACCGCGACGCAATTGTCGATACCGCTTTCGATCTCCGTCGCTTCTTCGTAGTCGTTCCAGGTTACCAGCTGCAACGATTCGAGCTGGTTTGCTGCGGAATGGTACTTCCCGATTTCGGAAAACGTAGAAAGCCAGGTCTGCCCGCAGTTTTGATCGATGATTCGGTTCGAGGACCAGCCGGCCTGCGTGTCGTTAAAACCCTTGTATGTGGCGCCGAAAGCATGGCTGGGTAAGTGTGCGACTCCGGTGGCATAGAAATTGTCGAGATACGATTGGCTCCAATCATTCGTGTTACCGTCGATGATCACCCAGGAGATGCTGCCGCCGCTCTGCGAGTGGGTGAAACCCCCGGAATTCTGGAATATGAACAGAGGATTCCCCGGCACGTTGGCCGCGATCCGCGTCCAGTCAAGTGTGCCGAAGCGATCAGGATCGAAGAAGAAAACCGCAGGACGACCATCGATCTTCATGTAGGCCGGGGAAGTCTCGAAATTGTTGTAGGCATAGGTCAGATCCGTGATCATCTGCCCGGTCAAATCGCAGCCGGCGGTTGCGTTGCACTTGTTCAGAGCACCCCCATCCTCCATGATCGCGAACACGAAATCCCCGTTGCGACTTTCCGCTTCAGCCTTCAACGCAAAGGCGGTCGCGTTGGGCATCGCGTTGTTCTGACCGTACCAGTCTTCAATGAACCCCGAGATCCCACGGCTTAGGGCATCGCTTACTTGTCGGCTCACCTGAGCTGGATCGCTCGACGTGTATCCCACATCCATGTGGCTCGACTGACCGAACCACGCCATGAAGTGAGCGTAGATCTTGGTAGTCGCTCCCGGATAGAGCAGCGTTCGGGTATCTGCTTTACTGACGTTCGACAAACCTGCATTGCCGTTCGTCTGAGCCCCGAAAGTTATCGCCGCGCTCGTATTGCTCGCAGTCTCAGCGGTCAGCGTGGAGGTGGGGTTCACGGGTGTTGGCGTAGGGGTTGGGGTTGGTGTTGGAGTAGGTGTTGGAGTAGGTGTTGGAGTAGGTGTTGGTGTTGGAGTAGGGGTAGGTGTTGGTGTTGGAGTAGGGGTCGGTGTTGGTGTTGGAGTGGGAGTAGGGGTCGGTGTTGGTGTTGGAGTGGGAGTAGGTGTTGGATTGGGAGTTGGAGTCGGAGTCGTGGCTCCACTGCTAGTCGTGGCCGCCGCCGGGGTCGACTTAAAACTCGAAGCCGTACCGCCACCGCATCCGGTTATCAGCGCCACTGAAAATAGAAGGCATGAACAAAAACAAATAAGTGAAATACGCTTCAAGTCTCGCCTCCGGAAGAGAAGCGAGGTTATCGATTCCAGCTACTTCACTCACTTGGGTTGAACTTCTAGAGCGCGGAGAAAGGAGTCGTAGAGAAGAACTAAGGTGCTTAGGCGTTTAACCGTAAGCTAAACTTCTTCAATGAGATAGATCGAGGATTAGGACTACGCTTCACGCCTTAGTACCTGCCTTCGAGTAGATTGCAATGCTTTCTTCTGTCGCTCGACCTTCAGTTTTTCGCTCCGGCCTGCGGCAGCGAACAGCAGGTTCCCCAACGATTCTTTGGGCACAATTGAAGTGTCGATGTCGCAATAGGAACTCAAAATGCTGTTACCTCCCGGATTTTCGTGGTACCACGATAGTGTGGGCGATCAAACGGAATTTAATTCCTGGCATCAAGGAGCCTGGAAGATAGAGGTGAAGAGCACGACGCGTGCAAGACGAATTCCCTGCTGCTTCCCTGCTAATTCCCTGGGGAATTACGAATCGCCTGTATTCGTGCGGCTCTCGCGAACGGAAATTTTCTTGCGGGAATTAATTCCCTGCTATTTTCCCTGAGCAGGGAATTTGTCACTTACGTCCGGGCAGCGGACCTGAAATTCACAATTCCTTCACAGGTCAACTTCTGCCATAATTGGTCGTGCACCCCTATGCGGTTCAATCCGGCCCTGCCTGGAAAGGCATGGGGCGGAGCCTCCGAGCCGCAAAATCCCGGCATCTCCTGCCGGAAGCGTTTTCCAAACACATTGAGGCGAGGAGCGAATGGCAAAGTACATCTTTGTGACCGGTGGAGTTGTGTCGTCCTTGGGCAAAGGGTTGGCCGCGGCGTCGATTGGATGTTTACTCGAGAGCCGCGGCTTGAAGGTCAGCCTGCAGAAATTCGACCCTTACCTCAACGTCGATCCCGGTACGATGTCTCCCTTTCAGCACGGCGAGGTCTTCGTCACGGATGATGGCGCAGAGACTGACCTCGATCTCGGACACTACGAGCGCTATACCCACGCCAAACTCAGCCGCGATAACAACCTCACGACCGGCAGGATCTACGAGCAAATCATCACCAAGGAACGTCGTGGCGACTATCTCGGGAAGACTGTGCAAGTCATTCCCCACGTCACTAACGAGATCAAGGCGGCGATGAAGAAGGTCTCGCAGGATGTGGATGTGTCACTAGTCGAGATCGGTGGCACAGTTGGCGACATCGAATCGCTCCCATTCATCGAAGCCATTCGCCAAATGCGTCAGGAACTGGGACGCGAAAACACCATTTTCGTGCATGTCACTCTCGTTCCCTGGATCGCTGCTGCGGGCGAGTTAAAGACGAAGCCGACACAGCACTCCGTCAAGGAACTCCTTAGCATCGGAATTCAGCCGGACATTCTGTTGTGCCGAACCGACCGCTTCCTCTCAAAAGACATTAAGAGCAAGATCGCTCTCTTCTGCAATGTGGAAGAAGAGGCCGTTATCACGGCGAAAGACGTAGCCTCCATCTACGAAGTTCCGCTTGTATTCGCGCATGAGGAAGTCGATACGTTAGCCCTCAAGTATCTCCACTTGGAAGCTCCCCAGCGCAATCTTCAGGCTTGGGAGAACTTGGTCCATCGTGTCTATAACCCCAAGGATGAAATTTCGATTGCAATCGTCGGTAAATACGTTGAATACGAGGATTCCTACAAATCACTCAAGGAAGCGCTTACTCATGGCGCCGTCGGGCAGAGTCTAAAACTGAGCGTCACATGGGTAGAAGCCGAAGGACTTGAGAGTCGCGACCCTGAGGATCGTTCCTACGAGGCGCAGCTCGAAGGCTACGATGGCATTTTGGTTCCGGGCGGCTTCGGCAAGCGCGGGATTGCGGGCATGTTGAACGCGATTCGCTACGCGCGTGAGAAGCGTATCCCCTACTTCGGCATCTGCCTGGGAATGCAGACGGCTTGCATCGAGTTCGCACGCAATGTCTGCGGTCTCCACGATGCAGACTCGAGCGAATTCGACCCAAGCACGCCCCACAGAATCATCTACAAACTGCGCGAACTTAAAGGTATCGATGAACTCGGTGGCACTATGCGTCTAGGTGCCTGGGAGTGCAAGCTGGAGCCGGATTCCATTGCCGCACGCGCATACGGAAAAACTGAAATCAGCGAGCGTCATCGCCACCGCTATGAATTCAATCGCGAATATGAGGCGCTGTTGACCGGCGGTGGACTCAGCATAACCGGATCGACTCCCGATGGAACATATGTAGAGATCGTCGAAATTCCGGGCCATCCTTACTTCCTGGGCTGCCAATTCCATCCGGAATTCAAATCAAAACCGCTCGAGCCACATCCTCTCTTTCGTGAATTCATCAAGGCTTCGTATGAGAACCGCCTCAAGCAGCGGACTGAGCGAAGTGAAGTGGAAGAAGAGCTGTTCCTGCGTCCTGAGAAGCTGGGTCTACGATAGAGTGGAAACGGCGAACACGAAGGTCACAAAGGAACTTCCAAGGTCACGGAGATTTATTTTCTGAGATTCTTCTCCGGGTTCTTTGTGACCTCAATCTGTGGCCTTCGTGACCTTCGTGTTCGCCTTTCCAGTCTGTTAATCTCCGCTAAGTGGAATTCGAAATCGGAAATGTGCACGTAGGCTCCGGCGAACTTTTCCTAATCGCCGGACCGTGCGTTATCGAAAGCGAAGCTCATGCTCTCAAGATGGCAGAGGCAATCATCGCAATTACACGCGAGATGCGTGTGCCCTATATCTTCAAGGCCTCCTACGACAAGGCAAATCGCACATCTCTGAGGAGCTTTCGTGGGCCGGGTCTTAAGGAAGGCGCGCGCATTCTTCGTAGAGTTGCGGAGACGTATCGTGTGCCTGTGCTGACCGACATTCATGAGCCGGAGCATGCCGAGCCTGTCGCGGAGGCTGTTGATGTTCTGCAGATTCCGGCTTTCCTATGCCGTCAGACCGATTTACTCGTCGCTGCCGCGAAGACCGGACGCGCCATCAATGTAAAAAAAGGACAGTTCGTAGCACCCTGGGACATGCGGCACGCGGTCGAAAAAATTCATGAGAGCGGCAACGATCGCGTCTTTCTCACCGAACGTGGTTCAAGTTTTGGCTACAACAATCTTGTCGTGGACATGCGCTCGCTTACGATCATGCGAAAGATTGCGCCAGTGGTCTTCGATGCCACTCACTCCGTTCAACTCCCGAGCGCCGGAGCGAGCGAGAACGGAAAACCACAGCAAAGTGGCGGCCAGCCGGAGTTCATCCCGATTCTCTCGCGAGCGGCCGTTGCTGTCGGCGTCGATGGGATATTCATGGAAGTCCACGACAATCCCTCACAGGCAAAATCCGATGGAGCAAACGCGCTCCCGCTCTCGAAACTGCGGGAAACATTGGACCAACTGTTGGCAGTACACCGAGCTACTCACCTTTAATCGAGCTTACTTCCCTGCTGGAACGACAGGCAGCAGAATGTGTGTCGGATGTTGGGCGTCGTGATAGATGGTGTTGGTCGCAATCGCCCAGCGACGGTTGTCGTTCAGCGGCTCTCCAGTGTTGGGATTGACGTCGAAGCGAGGGAAATTACTGCTCGAGATATCCACGCGAATACGATGACCCTTCTTAAAAACCAGCGAAGTTGGGTACATCTCGATGGTGAACGGATACGCCTCGCCAGGTTTCATCATCTCTGCGTGTTCCAGTGAGCTGCGATACCGCCCGCGCACGATGCTGTCGCCTACGTTCAGATCTACCCCATCGGAAAAGTCTTTGTTCGGAGGATAGACGTCGATCAGCTTGGCCGTGAAGTCCGTATCCGGAGCGCTCGACGAACCCCACAGCTTGACGATTAGCCTGCCAGTTACCTCAACGTCCTCAGCCAGCGGTTCAGTTTGAAAGACCAGAACATCATTGCGCGCCGAGAGCGGGCGTGTATCGTCGCAGGTCCAGATCGACACTCGACATCGCTGATCGTAAGCGCCTTGTTCCATCAGGTTTTCTGAATCTCCAGGACGCTCGATCGTGTTGTGCCTCGATGGAGGAGCGTTATGCGATGAAATGTTGCCGCCCAGCGTTGGCACTGGATGGTGCGGATCAAACTCGAACGAGGTGGGCGATTCGGCTGCCGGCTTTTGCGTAGACAACAGTCCGTTGCTATGGACGTAGTAAGGAGTACTGACCGCACGCGTCAGGGGCCATTCGCGCTCCTCGCGCCAGTGCCCACCGACAAATATCCTGCCTTCTACCGTCTTGTGGGCATCACCGCCTCCCATCACGAAGATGCGTACCGGCGGCTCGCGATCTACTCCGTTGTCGATTCCTTTCAGCCAGTGATCGAACCAGCGTTGCTCGAAGGCAAGAAAATCAATCGCTGCTTCGGGACCGAACTCGGCTTCGCCGGCATAGCTGCGCGTGCGGCCTCCGTGAGTCCAAGGTCCCATGATTAGCCGCTGCAAGCTTTTCTTGTTCTTCGTCAACGTGACGAAGTTCATGTTCGCAACCTGTGTGCCCCATGAGTCGTACCAGCCGCCGAGGTGGTACACGGGAATGTCCTTGTAGTCGGCAACGTGTGCGATTACATCGACGCCCTCGTCCTTCCAAAATTTGTCGTAGTCGCCGTGCGCCATTGCCTGCGTGAGCCAGTTTTCGTAATCAGGCGCAAGCTTCAGCGCTGTGGTTCCGGGCCGTAGGGGCAGTCCCTTTGCATACTCGCGAACCTGCTCTCCGAGATGCAGCAGTGCCTGCTGCGTCCCAGGATCACGCGCTGCATCGCTTCCCTGTGGTCCTCCAATGTTGAAGATCCAGTTCACCCAACGCATTTCGAAGGCGCCATTGTGGCGTACTCCGTAGACTCCGTAATCCGACATGGCGTCGGCCGGAATCATCGTGGTGAGATAAGGCGGATTCGACAGCGCAAGCGCGTGCTGCGTGCCCCCGGGATAGGACGTACCAACCGTTCCAATCTTGCCATTCGACCACGACTGCTCGCCAATCCACTTGACCGTGTCATAGCCATCGCGACCGTCATCGCGATAGGGCCACCAGTGCCCTTCCGAACTGTAGCGTCCGCGAATGTCCTGAGCGACGCCGACGTAGCCACGCGGCACGAAGTACTTCGCCCAAGGCTCACTCGTCTTCTTGCCGTAAGGCGTGCGCTCCAGGATTACCGGGAATTTCCCTTCGACGGCCTTGCCGTTCTGCGCCGGGCGATAGATATCGCAGGAGAGCTTCACACCGTCGCGCATGGTAATGATCACATCGTGATCAGCCACGATTTCATATTGCGGTTGCGAAGATGTTTGAGCAAGAACTACCGGAGTGAGACAAAGAAGAATTGTGACCTGCAGGCGCGTCCGTAGCATGGAGCTAACCTTATACAGAACATTTCCAGGAAAGCACAACGGAAGATGTCTCAAAAACCTGCGTCCGACTCCGATTGGCAATCATCCTTCTCGCTGCACGAAAGGAGCACTGAATGGTCGCCAGAATTTGGCACGGCTTCACCACCCCAGAGAACGCGAGCAAGTACGAAGCGATGCTGAAGCCCGATGTACTTCCCGGTCTCGACAAGATTGTTGGCTACAGGGGTAGCTATTTGCTGCGGAGGGATCACGGGCACGAGATCGAGTTCGTCACGCTTATGATCTGGGAGTCAGTTGATGCGATTCGCGCCGTCGCGGGCGACAATTACGAACTGGCGGTCGTTCCCGAAGAGCGTAGGAGAGTGTTGTCCCGTTGGGATGAACGCGCTCAGCATTATGAGGTTGTGCAAGGTCCGCGTAAGTAAGCTTACTTCGCAGCGCAATAGAGTCCCGCAATTCCGAACGTATAGGGACGCCACGCAACATCGCGATACCCAACGATTCTCATGCGCCCGAGCATGTCGTCGGGCGACGGAAACCGCGAGACCGAGGCGGGTAGATACGCATAGGGTCCGTTTACGCCAGAAATCATCGTTCCAATCTTTGGAAGAACGTTTCTGAAATAAAAACCGTAAAGCTTGCCCAGCAGACCACCAGGTTCACTGAAGTCGAGGATGCCAACTTCGCCACTTGGGCGCAGGACACGATAAATCTCCCGCAGCCCGGCATCATAGTTCGCGAGATTGCGAAATCCGAATGCTGAAACGACTAGATCAAAACTCTCGTCAGGAAACGGCAGGCAGAGAGCATCGGTCTCGACCGCTTCAATGCGCCCTAGCTGGAACTTTCGCGACCCGCGTGTAAGCATTCCGCGCGAAAAATCTGCGCCCACAATCTCAACCGCCGGCGCTTGGCGCCGCAACGCCGCAGCCATATCTCCGGTCCCACAGCAAAGGTCGAGTGCGCGCGCGTCGGATCTTAACAACACGGAGCGAAAGGCACGTGCGGTTCGCCACCACCAAAGCCGGTCAACGTTCATCGACAGCATGTGATTCAGCAGGTCGTATCGAGGCGCGATCTCGTCGAACATCTCTCGCACGGCAACCGCGGCGGCGCGTTCGTCCGCCGAGCCTTGCGGAGCGGCGCCGATCACCTGCTGTCGGTCTTTTACGGGAACAGACATCTTTAGTTGCGAGAGAGGTAATGCAACTCCTGAACGGCATGTGCAACCACGTCGTCAGGAACGCGGTTGTAAATTGCTACCCTTCCCACAGAAGTTGGGAGAACGAAGTGAACCTTTCCGTCAACTGCCTTCTTGTCGCCGCGGATGCGCCGCACGATGTCCTCTGCCCGGCTGTTCACCTCGGGTAAGGGGGAATAAGAGAGCACGCAAGAGACGATTCGCTGTGCCAATTCGGGAGAAGTTTTGCGCACAGCCGTGCCGATCATCGCAGCAGCGGCCATGCCCCAGCCAACAGCTTCTCCGTGAAGAAAGTGTCGATACCCCGTATCGGCTTCAAGGGCGTGCCCTATAGTGTGGCCGAAATTCAGAATGCGTCTCAGATCAGATTCCTTTTCATCTGCGGCGACCACCTCGGCTTTGATGCGGGCGCAATCGTGAATCACCCGCTCAAGGATCTCTTGATCCCGCGCGAGCAATCGCTTGCGCTCGCTCTCCGTGATTTCGAATAGCTTACGATCACGAATGACTCCCGACTTGATTACTTCAAAAAGTCCAGCTCGAAATTCCCGGTCGGGTAGGGTTGTCAGCAATTCCGGATCGGAAATCACTGCAAGTGGCTGATGGAACGTTCCTACCAGATTTTTTCCGGCCCGGAGATTTGCGCCGGTCTTTCCCCCAATCGCCGCATCAACCTGCGCTAGTAGAGTGGTGGGAACCTGAATCACCGGGACTCCCCGCATGTACACGGAGGCAAGGAAGCCCGCAAGGTCTCCGACGACGCCCCCACCGAATGCAAGGACGATCGAGTTGCGGTCCGCGCCCTTCAGTGCCATTCGCTCAGCCAGGTGTTCAACGCTTGCGAAGCTCTTGGCCCGCTCGCCGTCCGTCATCTCCAGGATTGTGAAATCGAGCTTCGCGCTGGCTAAAGCCTTCTTGAACGTCTCACCCCACAGCGCCCAAACGGGAGCAACGGTGATGACGAAGCAACGCGATTTCTTGCTCGGAAGCAGCTTGGCGACCGTCTTGCCTACTTGAGCGAGAGCACCGCGTTCAACGATCACCGGATACTCTGCAGATTCAGTTTTGACGGTGATTTTCTTCACGCGCTTTCATCATATCCCACGAGCTATGGGCATCCGAGGCGAGAGATAGTCCGCCGGAATCGCGTGCTACCATCGAAACTTCTCATGCCCTCAGTCCCATCTGAGACAGATTTCATCGTGGTTGGAGGTGGTATCGCCGGACTGCGCGCTGCGGTCGGTCTCGCCGAAGCGGGACGAGTACTGGTTGTGACCAAGCAGGAGGTCACGGAGAGCAACACGCAATATGCGCAGGGTGGAATCGCCGTTGCTTTGAGCGATGACGATGAAGTCGAGCTTCATCTGCAAGACACGATCGATGCCGGAGATGGACTTGTCAACGTAGGGGCGGCTCGCGTGCTCGTCGAAGAGGGTCCTGAACGGATTCAGGAGTTGATAGCCTGGGGCACAGAATTTGACCGAAGCGGAAGCAAACTTACCTTCACGCGTGAGGGCGCACACAGTCGATCGCGCATCCTGCATGCGCACGGAGATTCAACCGGTCGGGAGATAGGACGCGCTCTCATTGCGCGTGCCCGAAGCATCCCGCAAATCGCATTTACTGAATTCGAATTCACGACGGACCTTTGCCTCGATGGCGACCAAGTCACAGGAGTCGCGATGCTCGCAGCGGATGGCACAGCCAAGACAGTTCGTGCGAAGGCGGTGCTCCTCGCCACTGGCGGTGCCGGCCAGGTCTATTCGGACACCACAAATCCACCCGTCGCCACTGGCGATGGAATCGCTATGGCATATCGTGCAGGTGCAGCGATTAGTGACATGGAGTTTTTTCAATTCCATCCCACCGCGCTTTCCCTGCCTGGAGCTCCGCGTTTCCTACTCTCCGAGGCATTGCGGGGAGAGGGAGCGCTGTTGCTCAATCCGGCTCGCGAGCGATTCATGTCTCGTTACCACGCTATGGCCGAGCTTGCGCCTCGCGACGTTGTAGCTCGCGCGATTGTGCAAGAGATCGCGGCAAGCACAGCCATGCCTGGCGTGGCCTATCTTGACCTGCGTCATCTGGACGCAGCTCATCTGCGTGCGCGCTTTCCACGCATTTATGCCACATGCAAACAATACGGCATCGACATCACTGCTGACCTTGTGCCGGTGCGGCCTGCAGCTCACTATCTGATGGGCGGAATAAAGACCGACCTTGATGGACGAAGCACGTTGACCGGCCTCTATGCCGCCGGAGAGGCCGCGTGCACAGGTGTGCACGGCGCAAACCGCTTGGCCAGCAATTCCCTGCTTGAAGGATTAGTCTTCGGTGCTCGCGCCGCTAGTGCGATGAGAAATGAAGGCGGTTCAGGTTCAGGACCGTCCTGTCCGCCACAGGTTCTGCAACGGAACTCAAATGTTGCTCCTGAAATTGCGGAGCAATTGCGCGCTGCGATGTGGAAGCATGCCGGCGTCGTCCGAAATAGAAGTGGCTTGCTACAACTTCGCCAGCAAATCAATGACTGGGAAGATGCTCTAGCTTTGCCTTCCAGACGAGAGGAGATCGAGACAAGAAATCTTCTCGCAGTGGGAGATCTTATTGTGCGCTCCGTATTGGCGAGAGAAGAAAGCCGTGGAGCTCACTATCGCATCGATTGTCCAAAGCGCGATGATGCACGCTTTCTAAAGCACTCGATTGTTTCGGCGGATAAGATCTACTTCGAATAAGGAACGCGACATTCAGCTGCGTAGGAACTCCAGTTCAACGGTGGTGCAGTCATCCGACGGTGGAGCGCCTTGGGCGAAGTCGCTTACCGCAGCGAACAGATCCTGCCCGGCAAGCACCGTAGATTCGAGTCTCTCATCGCCAAAGAATTCACCTTCACGATTTTGAGCTTCGTTCACGCCGTCGCTAACCAGGACGACACGGTCACCTGGATTCAACCTGAAGGTGTAGGTTTCGAATTCTGCAGTGGGAATCAACCCTAACGGAAGATTCCCTTCAGTAGGCCTTAGGATTTTGCCGCCTGTTACGCGCACCGCAGGCACGTGCCCACAGTTTAAAAACTCGCAGTCTCCATCCGGCGTGATCTTTAACACGTTGCAAGTCGCGTACTTCTCGCCAAGCTTCTTGACGCAGAGAAAGCGATTCACGGCTAAAGCGATCTCCGCGAGAGGAACATGTGCGACTAGTTGCGAATAGATCATGCCTTGAAGAATCGAGGCGAGAATCGCGGCCGACACTCCTTTTCCGCAGATGTCCGCGAGCACCAAGTACAAGTTGCCGTCGGCCAACACCGCGTCGTAGAAGTCACCGCCGATCTCCTGACAGGGCAAGCTACGTGCTCTCAGCTTCGCAAAATGCACTTCGGGAATGATGACCGTCATCAGCCGCTGCTGGATCGTTGCAGCAATGGCAAGCTCTTTTTGATACAGCCGCGCGTTCTGCTCCGCTTGTGCCAACTGCGCGGTCTCGATCAAAGAGGCAGCTTCTGTAGCAACCGTGTTCAGGATGTCTCGGCTCAGGCTGGATAGGCCGCGCGATGCCAGCCGGCTATCGAGATAAAGAACGCCGTTAATACCGCGCGGTCCCTCGCTCGACTCCATCTGCTGGCCCTGCGTCGCCATGTTCGTACGGAATAGCGGCATGCAGATAACCGTGCGCAAGTCGTGGGCGACGATGCTCTGGCGGGCCGCAAGGTCTGAATGGCTGGCTGTGTCTGTGATGATTACGCGCGACGCAGATGTCATGGCGTCTTTGAGGATCGAATGCGAGATCGTAGTGTCGTCCTTGAGTTCGTCCCCAAGCGAAGTCCGTCCGACGGCCATACTCAGATCGCCTTCCTTGCCAACCAGGAAGACGAAGCCACGCTCCGCTCCAGTGATGCGCAACGTCGCTTCCACAAGCGTTACAAGTACGTCGTCGAGAGCACCGCGGCTGTTCAGCTTACGGGCTACTTCGAGAAAGAATGCCAGCTTCTCCAGGTCTGAGGCTTCCTTCTCAACCTGGAGCCCGGAAATCTGGCTCAGCAATTCGCGCGCAGAGCTACCCACTTGGCTGGCTGAGCCATATTGAAAAACAGCAAACGTGCGGTCGTTGCTGCTGCCAAACTGGAGCCGGTCGTTATTAATCAGTTTGTGACGCTTTACCGGAGCTCCGTTGACGTAGGTACCATGCTTGCTGCCGAGGTCGAGCAGATAGTATTCGCCACCCATCTGCACGATTTCGGCGTGGTCGCGAGAAGCCATGGGATCGGTAATAACCATGTGCTTTTCAGCGCGTCGCCCAATGGTGAACGGAAAACTGACAAGAGGAATCGCCTGCTGCCTGTCTCCTTCGACGCGCAGGAGTACCGGAGACTCCTGCCCGCCTATGATCGTCTTGTCGGCCGTTGCTTGAGTCGACATTTGAGGTACCTGTTGCACAGAAGCGTAACACCTCTACTAGATCGAAGGTACAATTTTGCCTTGACTACCGACCGAGCAACTAAACGCGTCGTCGTTTCCTGGAGTGGCGGCAAAGACAGCGCCTGGACCCTGCACACGCTCCGACAACAGCCTGAGAAATATGTAGTCCTCGGCCTCCTGACTACGATCAATCAAGCTTTCAATCGGATCGCCATGCACGGCGTACGGCGCGAATTGCTCGAAGCGCAGGGCGAAGCTGCGGGATTGCCGCTCTGGACCATTCCCTTACCCTCCCCATGTACGAACGAGCACTACGAGCGCCGGATGACCAACGCGTTGCATTTTCTAAAGCGCCTCGGCATCGACGCCATCGCTTTCGGAGACCTCTACTTACAGGATATTCGCCGATATCGTGAGACGCAGTTCAGCAACTGCGGCCTTGAACTTCTGTTTCCCGTGTGGGGCTTACCAACCCGGCAGCTCGCCCAGCAAATGCTTCACGCGGGGGTCAAGGCTCGCCTGAGCTGCGTTGATCCACGATCAGTTCCGCCTGAGTGGGCGGGGAGAGACTACGACGAGAAGCTGCTCGCAGACTTGTCACCCTCCGTCGACCCATGTGCAGAAAATGGCGAGTTCCACACGTTTGTTTACTCCGGCCCTATGTTTCGCTCGCCGATTTCAATCATGAACGGAGAAACGGTGAAGCGTGAGGGATTCGTTTTCTGTGACCTCTTGCGGGGAGCTTCGAGCAGTGAGTCCCAGTCTGCTGCTTCCGGCTGAGGTGCAGGCGGCCGTTGAATTCATCGAGAACCGATTAAACTAGAGAAAAAGGCTAGCCCCCACTGGCAACGTTACTTTCATACCGGGCCTGCAGGCCTATACAAGGGACTCTATTTACATGAATACACCTGCAACATCGGTGGCCGACTACGCCGCGCGCGCGGTCGGTCCAATTATTCTCCTCGGCGCGCCTGGCGCCGGCAAAGGTACGCAAGCAAAACAGATCGTCGAACGTTATGGAATTCCGCAAATCTCCACCGGCGATCTTTTGCGCGAAAACGTGAAACTCGGAACCGAATTAGGTAAGAAAGCGAAAGCAGTAATGGATTCCGGCAAGCTGGTATCTGACGAGCTCGTCTGCGACATGGTTGCGGAACGCCTATCACGTCCAGACTGCGCCCGCGGATATATCCTCGATGGCTTTCCTCGCACCGTGGCACAGGCGGAGTGGCTCGATGGATTTCTTGCTGCGCGCGGCTCAAAGCTGCCGCTGCGCGTGATCAAAATCGCAGTCGATTACGACAAACTCCTGAAGCGGCTCACAGGACGCCGCACCTGTCCCGTTTGCGGAACCATTTACAACATGTACACGAATCCGCCCAAAGTGGACCAGATTTGCGACCGCGAAGGCGCCAAGTTGACGTTCCGTAAAGATGACAGTGAGGAAGCGATCGGAACGCGATTAACGGCCTACGAAAAAGACACGCTTCCGCTGACCGATTACTACCGCCAGCGTGGGATTCTCAAAGAAATCAGTGGTGACTCGGAGCCAGGGCAAGTAACGAGAGAATTGTTGGGAGCCTTGGACAAAAGCGCCGCTTAGACAAGACCCTGCTTCGGTCAACTGATCTGCGAATGACGACCGACGGTCGTGCCTCCGAATCGCAGTGCTGTGCGCAGAACAGCGAATTTAACAGTGAATTTCTTCCAATCGCGGCCTGCGAGCAACGGATAATTTCGCGCAAGGGCTTCCCTGCCAATCGCTTGCCAAAAACCCGAAATTCCGTCGGTCGCTCTAGAACAGTGAAAAACAGTGAATTAGCAGTGAATTCGGCAAATTCAATCCGTTGCTCGCAGCGGAATTGTTTCGCGCTTCCCCGACGTTCTTAGCCAGAAGTGGATTCCCAAATAGAGAATAGAGCTTGCTTTCCAGTTCCGATTCATGGTACCAGCGAACTATGTTCGCTGGTGACGAGAGGATCGCCGGTTCAAGAAAAGAAGCCGGGCGAGGACGCCCGGCGCTCCGGTTAGTCTTGGATTCCCATCTGATTCAAAATGTACGCGTAGTCGAACGCAGCGTCATGCAACCTGTCATAGCGGCCTGATGCTCCACCATGCCCTGCCCCCATGTTCGTCTTGAGAATCAAGGTCTTGTGGTCATTGCGTGTAGCGCGCATCTTGGCTACGTATTTCGCCGGCTCCCAGTACATCACCTGACTGTCGTTGAATGACGTCTTCACCAGGATGTTCGGATAGGTCTTTTGCTGAATGTTGTCGTAGGGCGAGTAGCTGATCATGTAGTCGAACGCCGGCTTTTCCTTGGGATTGCCCCACTCTTCGAATTCCGTCACCGTGAGCGGCAAAGATTCATCGAGCATGGTATTCATCACGTCGACGAATGGAACCTTGGCTATGACAGCGTGGAAAAGATCGGGACGCATGTTGGTCACTGCGCCCATCAGCAGACCGCCGGCGCTGCCGCCTTCAATCACCAGCTTGTCTTTTGAGCCATATCCCTTGCTGAGCAAATACTCGGCAGAGGCTATGAAATCGGTGAACGTGTTCTTCTTCTGCATCATGCGTCCGGCGTCGTGCCAGGTCTTCCCCATCTCGCCGCCGCCACGCGGATGGGCTATGGCATATACGACGCCACGATCCACAAGACTGAAAAGGTTCGAGTTGAAGTTCACATCGATCGAGATGCCATAAGAGCCGTACCCATACAGGTAGAGCGGGCCTGAACTGTCGAGCTTCTTGCCCTTGAGATACACGACCGAAATGGGAATTTTCGTCCCGTCCGTCGCAGGCGCATAGAGTTGTTCGACCTGATATCGAGTCCGGTCATATCCGCCGGGGACCTCTTTTTGCTTCAGCAGCGTGGAGGCGCCGCTGGCCATGTCGTATTCATAAACGGACTGCGGCGTTACGAACGACTGATAGCTGTAGCGGAACTTCGTAGTGTCGTACTCGCGATTCACGTACGGCGACGAGACATAGGCTGGCTCCGGAAACGGAATACGGTGCGATTTCCCACTCTGCAAATCGGCGACGGAGATCTGGGGTAATCCGTTCTCGCGCTCGTAGGTGATGTAGTAATTCTTAAAAAAGTCGGTGTCATCCAGCATGACGTTTGGCCGATGCGGAATCACTTCCTGCCAGTTCGCCTTAGCAGGAGCTGCCACCGGCGCTTTCACCAGGCGATAGTTCCTGCCAGTATCGTTAACGCGGATGTAGAAGAAATCGCCGTTGTGATCGGGATAGTATTCGATGTCCTGCTTGCGCGGCTCAATCACCTTCCACTCCGCTGCCGGCTGATCGGCGGCGATGAAGCGGGCCTCGCTGGTAGTATGACTTCCCGAAATGAGAAAGATGTATGCCTTGCTCCGCGTCCTGAAGACTTCGACACTGAAGCGCGCATCCTTTTCTTCGTAGATGAGATCGTCAGGGTCTGTAGTGCCTACCTTGTGCCGATACAGCCGGTATTGGCGCTTGGCGGAGTCTTCGACGGTGTAAAACAGCGTCTTGTTATCGTTGGCCCAGGCAACTGAGCCGGTCTTCTCGATGTGATCCGAGAGCAGGTTCCCTGTGCGCAGGTCCTTCACTGCAAGGGTGTACTGGCGGAAGCCGGTATTGTCGGTGGAATAGGCCAGCAGGTTGCCATCGTCACTTACCTGGTAGGCGGCGACTGCCATGAACGATTGGCCCTTGGCCAATTCATTCAGGTCGAGAACTACCTCCTCTGGCGCTTCCATGTTGTCCTTACGACGGCAGCGGATGGGATACTGCTTTCCCGTTTCGGTGCGCGAGTAATAGAAGTAGTCGCCGTATTTGTACGGCACGTCGACATCTGTTTCCTTGATGCGGCTGAGGAGCTCATCGTAGAGCCTCTTCTGCAAAGCCTCCGTAGGCTTCATGACGGCCTCGGTATAGGTGTTCTCAGCATCGAGATAAGCCTTGACCTCGGGGTTCTTCTTGTCGCGGAGCCAGAAGTAGTTGTCGACCAGCTTGTGCCCGTTGATTTCCGTCACTTTTTGCACTTTCTTAGCGACGGGCGGGACAGGAGGAGCGGAAGGGGTATCGGCGGCTTCCAGCGTGAGAGTCGTATAGGACACACTCAAGAGTACAAGAACCACGGCCATGCGTGCGGTCAGCTTGATCATTGTCGCTTTGGCTCCGAGCTTAAGTTGTTGAAACAGAGCAGCATAGACCTTGGGGGCCGGAATGGCCAGCGTAGTTTCCTCCCGGGAACCCTATATTTTTTGGCTCCCGCCGGCACCTTATGTTCTGACGACTCGTATGCTCGCCAAGCTCCGTATGCTTGCCAAACCCCCGTATGCTTGCTAAGCAAAAGATACCGCGCTTACAACTAACCTCCGGAAACTCCTCGGAGGTTTCCGCCGTCTGCGCAGCCTGCGGGCGTATTTTCCACGCTTACGTCAGAACCTGTGAGAAAGACGCTATCGTGCGCCTGCAACGTAACTTCCGGCTCCACGCGCGTCTGGCTCACGGGCAGGTGATTCGCAACTCAACGTTGCAGGTTAACCTTGAGTCCGACCTAGCACCCACCGGATGAGCTTCGCAAGCCCACTTCCCGATCGAGTTCGGTCTAAACTCCGCTGAACTTGAGAGCTGCTTTCCAAATCTATTTTGTATAAGAACGTAAAGTATGCGTGAAACCGCGCCGTCGGGACAAAACAGGACTATAATGCCCGCAAATACGGGCCATAAGGCCCGCCGATAGCGGCCCCTTCGATCCGTTGCGCTCCACGCACGGGTTCGAGGGACCAGAATAGAACCCGTCGAGGTGGATATGTCTGGATCGCCGATAATTATGTTGCTCATCCTCTGGGGCGGAATCACCCTGGTTTTGGTAGTTCTCCTCATCTATCGCAGTACTCTCACCATGCACGAAGACGATCAGCTCTTTCTGAGCGAAGGCGAGAATGCAATGGCTCAGGAACAGGCCGAACTGCAAAAAAAGATGAGCAAGCTTCAGCCGTTTGTTCGTGCCTGTGGGGCGCTATCAGTTTTGCTGCTTGTCGTAATGGCCGGTATGGGCGCTTACGACATGTACAAGAACTTCTAAACATCGCGTTTCACAGCAGCGGCCAGAGATCCACGCAACCTTAGTTGCGCGGCGTTGCGTGTGTTTTTCTTGCAATTCGAGACCAAGGCTACCCTGCTGTCTCAATTGCGCGGCCAAAAAGGACAATCTGCGCCATTATTTGTCCCTGCCCACGGCAACCTGCCCTGCCGAATCAGCTTCTCTGTTGATGAAGTAGTTATTCCTTGGAGAGAACCGCCTGAGGGCAAACCATGCCAATTGAAACAAATCAAAAGCCAAGTCCAGAGAAAACGCGCAAAGCGCTGCTCGTGGACGGCGACAATGATCGCTATCGACGGAAAGACCGAACCGGTCAGCTGCAGCAGGCAGGATTCAGAGTATTCCCTGTCCTGAAGATCGACCACGCCCGCGCCCGCACCAAACCCGGCGCCTTCGACCTGATCGTTGTGATTCCCGGCGAAAACGCGGAACTCGCGATGGAGTTTTGCGATGAAGTTCGCCGAAACAACCCGCAGCAGCAGATCCTTCTAGTTTCCGGCGCGAATCAGGCTCTTCCGGAACGGGACTACATCCTTTCAAGTTGGGAGGAGCTAATGAAGAAGGTCAGTTCGACTTCAAACGGAAACGCGAGTCAGATTCCCCCGCAAAATTCCCTGACAGCGGCATAGAGCGGGCAACTCAGTACCCGCTCCTGCCGCAAGCAGTCTCCCCGAACCCGCACAAGCATAGGATCCTTACTGGAATCCTGAGCTATCAGTGTCCTCATCGGTTACATGGGTAAAAGCATCTACCGCAAGCATCGCTGAACCTGTGGCAGAAGCTCTGGAACTGAGCTAAGGTTATAGATGTCACGGGACGCGAAAGTGGCGGAATTGGCAGACGCACCAGACTTAGGATCGAAAATTTTAGGGTTGCGGTGTTTGGTGGCGGTTGGCGGTGTTTGGTGCATCTGCCTGTATTTTCTGGCTTTCGTCGTGTTTCGTTCCAAGCGATACCAAAGCGCCTAAACTGGCACTCACTACAATTTTCACTACACTCATTCCCGCCTGGATTCATTCAATTGCTTGGCCCAAGGTCGGCACTTTTTTTCAAGCTCTGCTAACGATACTGATTGCCGTAATTGCTCTACTCATTCAGCGACAACAGGCGGAAACGAATCGTCTTCAGCGTCGCTTTGCGGTATTTGAACGACGTATGAGGGTCTTCGATGCAACCACAATACTGATAGGCGAAGTGTTCCGGGACGGCGCAGTAAACCTAGAACAGCTCTTCGCTTTTCTGCGCGGAATTCGCGAGAGCGAGCTGCTTTTTGGTGCCGAGATCAAAGCCTACTTGGACGAGATCTACAAAAAGGGCAACAAGCTCAGAGCGCTTCAGGCCGTTAATCTTGCGGCCAATGCGGAACAGATTACTGAACTTTTGGACTGGCTCTGCACGCAACGACCAGTTGTAGTACAGAAATTTTTGCCCTACATGGACTTTCGCGAGCCCTGATCCTTTTTCTCTTTCGCCCATCGCGTCTCTGCCGCCCTTCGTGCTATCTCTCTACGCTCTTTGGCGGTGCGCTTCTTGGCCGTAGCCTTCCCACCTCTCCGACCGAGCTCCACGGCTGCAGGATGCTTCTCTTTGGCCATCCGAGGCGCAAGGGTACAGCACCCTAATCGGTTATTGACAGTGCTCAGCGCTGAGCATAGAGTGTTTCGCGCTTGCTGATCTAAAGGCAGGCTGGATACGTGTTCCTTTGGTTCGGCCCCTAAGGACACTCAAAACAAAACGCCCCGCTAGAGTGTTGAAGCACTCGCAGCGAGGCTAACCACATCACGGGCGTAGGAGGCCCGCAAAAATGGCTGAATCGCATTCTAGCCCCAGTCCTGCAACTCACCTAGCCAAACTGGAAACACTCAACCATCTACTTGAAACCCTCACCCTGTCGCTATCCACAACTCAAATTTTGCTCAAGAGAGCGTCCCGATTGCTCGCCACAATCCAGACATCAAAACGTAAACCAGTTTGCAGAGTGCTTGCGCCAGTAGCCGTCATGCCTCAGAAGGACGGTGCGCTGTGACTCAACTTCTATTGCCGTTCAGTGTCGAGGACATCTCGGGCATCATCGGCCCCGCGTTCAGTCTTGAGGATGTAACCCGAAAACACATCCATGAAGTTCTGAGCATTGCCGGAGGAGACAGGCGGCTAGCCGCACGATTGTTAGGCATCGGGCAAAGTACCTTGTATCGCCTGATTCAGCGGGAACAGGTTTACAGGGAAATCCTCCAGTCAATCGAGCGCAAAGCTCGGCAAGCAAGGCCAGTTCCGCAAGAGCCAATATCCATTACCAGAGTCGAGCCTTGGCGTTCTGCGGCTGAACTGAACGGCGGTTCGGTGCCGATTGATACCGAACCGGAAGATTCCGCCGAACTGCTCAAAGAGATTGCCGAACAGAGGCCGGGATCTTCCAGGGAGCGCGAGGTTGTGAAGTGCTCTAGCTGCGATTGCAAACTCGTTCAATTTCGCTCGATCTACAACACCTGTCGCCGGTGCGGAAAAGTGCTGCCGCCTAGAACGGAGGCCGCAGCATGACACCCCCAGAACTGTTCTGGAATGACACCATCTTTTCGTTGGCAGAGGACATCGTTACCCTCATGGAATGCAAGTCTCCTACTGCTGCAGCGTCTCTAGCAGCGACTCAGTTGGCCGTGGCAATGCTGGAGATGCCCGAACACCCAGAGGGGCTGAGAAAGGCTGCGAAGGCATGAAGCAAGAAGATTTTATGAAGGTTCCGAAGAAGATCGTCTTAAACAAAAACGGAATCCGAATCCTTGGCCCGCGTCCTAAAAACGGAGTGCCAAAGTATCGCGGAAAATATCGCTGACAAGCGAGAAAGGGGGGAAAGATTACTTTTCCACGTCGAAGGGGCTACTCGAAAAAGAGTGGCCCTTTTTCTTTTGATGCCTTGTGTCTCAATGCGCAGCACGTCGCCATGCGATTGCTAGTCCCGAGTTGACCCATTTTGGAGCGTTGCTGAGACTACTCAGGGCGGCTTAGAATTGCTGCTTTCTTATGAGAGGAAAGCCGCCAAAAGAAATACTAGAAAGACGAAAAAGCCAGCAAAACAAAGTCCGGCGAGAAGCCTCCTCCAAGAAAAGTCGTTGGCTAGACCCGTTAAACCTCGGCATAGGAATCGCAGGCTTAGTGCTAGCAGTGATAGCGCTGGTATTAGGAATGCAAGCGAGGCCGACTGTCTCACTGGATACTCCGCTGGATCCAGCTTCGGTTCTTACAACGCCAGTTGTTTTGTCCAACGATGGTCCTCTCGCTCTCACGGATGTTCACGTGTATGCATTCGTTTTGGAGATAAACATGCCCGGGCTCCACTTGAAGAACACAGGGGCGAGTGGTTATATCCCACCATCCGGACGAATGGAGCCTGGAGAAAAGAAGACTGTTCCCATCGGACAATTCCTGAGTTATCCGGGTAAATTCGACAAGTTGGATATGCTCACGGTTATTGAGTTCCGCCCTGCCTACATGCCGTTCTGGCGAAAGAGACGCGAATTTCGCTTCAGCGGGGAAACGCAAGCAGACGGAAATATGCGACTTCAGCAGCAACCCGTTGGAGATGCAGAGGAACGATTCGACAAAGCCGTTAAAGAACTTCACGGGAACATACCCGGAGAATCGTAGCAACACGGAATTAAGACACCACCGACTAATCATGTGCTGCCGTGCAGTCCAAAGTTCCCGTAATGGCCCCAGCGGTGGGATTGTTAATGACCGCTCCCACCTGCGAGGCGGAATGCGTACGAATACGCTCATAAGTGAGTCCTTGCGTTGCTGCCGCAGTGGTTGAATCTTCTACTGCGCAACTGACCGTGTAGTTTGCATCGGCAAACGTCGTCGTCCAGCTAAGGAGCACTTCTGTTCGTGTCGTCGCCCCGATCGAGCCCGTAGAGATACGCTTGTGCTTGAACCCCGAGCCATCTCCAACAATTCCGGTTACGATGGTTGAAGTGACCAGTGTCGGACTGACGATCTGTCCCGACCCGTTAATCTGTAAATCGCAGGTATTCGGAAGACCCGAGCCATTGCCGCGTCCGAAGCACAAGACAGAGCCGGTACCAGCCGAAGAAAAATAAACAGCGCTGCCAGGGATACTGCCAGTAGTGGTGTTTTTGTTGACTCCAAACATCACCCCGTCAACCCCAGACTTGTTTACACCCCACCCATACAGATTCCCGGCCGTCGCCGCCCCGTCGCTTCCAATCACGCCCAACGATGTTCCGCTTGTGCTGTTCCCCGGCCCGGTGGGACTAAACTGTCCTCCGTCAATTGCAGACGCCGTAGTGTCGAGAATGCTGTACTTGGCCGTCTGTTGCGCGATTACGTTGTTTAATCCAAGCTTCGTGCCGGAAGAGGCCGCCCCGACAGAGATGCTGTAAGTACACAAGTTCTTGGCGGCATCTGCCGTAGTCGTAATCCCGGATACGGTGAAATTCGTCATGTTGTCGGCAACGACCGCTGCCGTCGTTCCGCCGTTGGAGTTAACATTGCAGTTGCGAGACGAATCTCCATTCAGTGTGAGTCCAGCATTGCCATTGAGGTTCAGGACGTTTCTGCCTGTGTTGTAGTGGTTGTTTCCGCCGATATAGCCAGCATTGCTGGTTGCCACTTTGATGTCATCAATGTTCGATGTCGAGCAGCAAGCATTGTTGGAATTGAAAGTGTTATTAGTAATGCGGTAGTTGATGACGCTCGCAAAGTCGATCTGACCTGTGTTAGCAAGTACGCCAGAATTTGTATTGAAATCGAGCAGGTTGTTATCGACGGAATTGTGGCCGTAGTTCGCCGCGGTGCCGTCGCCATGAATGAAGATTCCTGAAGCGCTATTCTGAAATATCCGGTTGTCGTCTATCAAAACATTAGTAAAGGCCACATCGCCAGCGAGTCCGCCAGCAATACCGAACTGGCCGAGTTCGATGGTGTTGTGGGCAAACTCGCCGCCAGAGTACTTCACCCCATGAATGGCTGTGTGCATGTACTGGTACCAGTTCCAGTAGATGTGTGAGTCGAACGTTTCGACTGAACTCGTGCCTAAACAGATTCCATCTGGGACTCCTTGATTATTGACCCCCGTTATCACCAAATTATCTATGGTCACTGCGTCGGCATTTACCTGAAAGACGCAACCCGACCCTAAGCCGACTGTTGGCTCAAGCACCGATCCCCAATTACTTACCTGCCCTGATCCACGAATCTCCACATTCCCGATTCCGCCGCCAGTCACAGTGATTGTGGAAGCGATGTTATAGACTCCGGGTGACACGACTACGATTCCCATGTGACGCCCGGACGACCCAATCGGCCCGTTCGCTAAAACATCGTTGATCGCATTCTGGATGCAGGACTGGTCCAGTGTTCCCGGAGTAGTACACCATTGGTCGGCGAACCATTTATTGTTCTGGCGCGCTAAGGTCAACGGCGCGGACTTCGTTAAAGTCATCCCTTGCCCTGTAATCGTCTGAGGAGCTGCCGGATTCTGCAGAACTGGATTCGACAGTCCCGGATCTGGCAGTGTCGCGTTGACTTGTAGACTCAGGTCTATGGGCGAAGTGCCGGAAATTCTCCAATTCTCAGTTCCCCGAACGGGAAGATTGTTAGAGTTGTAGATCGTAACTGTGTAATAGTTGCCTGTGGACTGCATCTGATCCGTTGCCCAAATGGTCTTCCCGGCAGGCACGAGCCCATTAGCATCGAGAGTGATCGTGTAGGTAAGCCCCTGGACGACTTGTGGGCCGCCTACAATCAAATCTGGGTTCGCGAGCTTGAAAACAATGGAACCGTTCGCGAGCGCATTGTTATTAATATCCGTGAACGGCTGAGAGCTAGTTACCGTTTTGGGACTGACGGCAAAGACAGGCAAAGCCGCGAGGAGTAGGACTACTACTAAGCGAAATCGTGAGAGCACTTTGAAAATCCCTTCAGTACGCGCACACCGAAGGCGCTTTGCCATTCGGACTAGGCATCGTGACAATGACGGTACGACCACACTTACACCTGATTTCGACAGCAAAGTTATTGCCGTGCCGAAGATCGAACAATGGCTTGCCGCAGACACAGCGAACGTGCTTCGAGGTACTTCCCGGCGAAGGTGTTTCATGCGGATCCCTAGCAAGAACCCTGTCTGCCATCTCGGTCAGCACCATGCCTTCGCCGGAAACTTGTTGCTTAGGCATCTTTCAGGTCTACCGCCGTGAAGGATGGCTGGAGCGGTTTGAAGTTCTCCAGAACGCTAACCCGCTGATCTATCTGCGCCGCATTGCGTAACCGGACAACTACCTGATCCTGATTCCGCTCGTTATATGCCGAAACCAGAGCGTCGATTTCGTCCTGTCGGCATCTCTTCAAATCTTCTAGTGTCAGATCTTCCATAAAACTCAATCCCTGTCGAGTACTCCAGTTAGCGCGAACGTGTAAGACGTGCCGGCCAAAGTCCATTTCACCCTGAAGTAGTTATCGGCAATCGGCCCGTTTAGAACTTTGGAAGCTGCGAGCGCTGCGTCTCCAGTAGCAATCACAGCAGTGCCGCCCGTGCCGTCATTGTCGCGCCTGGTCCAGAGCATGGCCTGCACCCCTGATGCCGTTGTGCTCGTGACTTGCGCGAAGTGTCCAAAATCATAAAACGTTGTTCCCGCATCGGGAGAATGCTGAAGGAACACGTCTAAGGTTGTTCCCGCGCTGATCGCGGAGACGTTGAGCAGGAATTGAGCGCCATCAACACCCCCGCCCATCAAATTCGGCAGATTCAATACTGCGCTCGTGCCGCTCGTAGTTCGAGCTGCGGAAGCTAGGAGCGTCTGAACGTTGCCGCGGATATTCGCCATTTATCTGCTCAGTCCCAAAAAGGATTCTCGCAACCCTTTACAAGCCTTTTCTACTTCGGCTTGCTGCAGTCGCGCGGTTGGTGTCTCTTCGCGCTTCCAACTCTGTATGGAGGCCCCGCACCTTGGACACCATTTCCAATCCCGTTCAAAACCTAGAATTGGCTTTGAACTGGCCTGACAGCATTGACTACAACGTGACGCTTCTCTTGAATTGTCCCCAGGGCGCACAAATTCAAGCGTCATCGTGCAATTCAGTAAATGCCGAGGAGCTGCATCCAGAATTTCGAGGGCATGAGCAAGTGCGGTTTCTTCGGCAGAGACGCTCTCTTGCTCTTTGCGGACGCGGCTTAATCGCTGACTGATTACCTCGCGATGGCCTGCGTACTCGTTCGGGATTGTTGTCATCGGTAGTCCCCTTTGCCTTTTACGAACGCCTCGGGATCGAGGTCGGAGAATTGCCGACCTGCCTTGTTGGGATTCGCCCAATCCTTATGCCTCTGCCTCTCTGCGTCTGCCGCGCTGTTTGCTTGCGAGTGCATATCCTGTTCGATTTGCGGTTTCGGCTGCATCATGACTCCCGTCCTCGGTCTGCCCGACCGTTATCGACAAAAACCGTTTCGGAACGAGGGCTCTGTCCGCGGTCGTCCTGCTCGCCAATAACGTTGAATCCAGTCCAATCGCCTTCCTTGAAGTCCGTCGCGGAAAGCGAATTGCGGAATCTTCCAGGATCGCCGCCTGGAGTCTGCGAAAGTCCGCTTCCCTTCGCAGTCCAGCCATCAGGCGAGAACTGCGCGTCAAAATATTCGCCTTCGGTTTCACCTTGGTACTGGAAACCTTCGCACTGAGCTACAGGTTTTGGTGCTGATGGATTTCGTGACATTTTGGTTTTCCTTTCAGTAGATGTTGTAACGAGGTCCTAGACGACTTGGGCCAGACACCTGACGCGCCGCGGTTACCCCTGGAGCGGTTGACAGCGTTATTCCTGAAGCACTCGTCTGCGACCCTGCCCCAGCCTGTGAAGTACTGGTGACAGGAATGCGGACCCCTCCGAACTGAGGAATAGCTACCACTGGCCTACCGGCGCGAAGAAACGTTCTACCGCGGGCTATTCTGAAATCGTGTCCTGGATCGGCCCCGTTAGCGACACCGCTCCCTCCGTATGCAAGCGCCTTTGAAGTGCTGCCTCCGTAGGCCATCTGCTTGACTATTGACTGGCGCGGCTCTGGTGCGAGCGCGAAAAAGGGGATCATTGGACCCCGCGGTTGGTTGGAATCGTTATTCGCCAAGTTACTTTCCTTTCGTCCTGCTCAAAAGATTTGATAAACGCTGCTCCCAGCCAGCAGTCCCGAAACGAGACGGCTGCGATTGACTCTGCGAACCTAGGTTTTGCGGAATCGGCTTTAGTTCGATGGTCTTCAAACCCCTATCGGAGAAGTCAGGCAGACCGCCGCGCAGCATCTCGATGTTCTGCGTGAACGCTGCGAGCTTCTGCCGCGCCATTGCACCGTCTGTTTCCAGTCCGGGAAGCGTAGCTTGTAGCGCCTTGATCTGACTTTCATTGGCACGAGCAGTTCCGGTTAGAACACGCTGAAGACCCATACTCGATTCGCGCAGGCTGAGCACGTTCGTGATGTAGTCCTTCGTCTTCTGCGTCGCCTCGTCCATATGGAAGGCGTCGAGCGTAGCGTTAAATCCAGCCGTAGGTGCTCCGGTGCCGAACAGGTGCAAGCGCCACTCGTTATCGTCTTTACCTGCGTTCAAGGCGTTGGCAATGATGTTGAGCTGTTTCATGTTCTGATTCAGCGCATCCGCGGAGTCGATTAGGTTGTTCGCCTTGGCTGCGACATCGTTCAGAACTTTGACATCGTGCATATCACTTCTCACGATTGCAGGCGTTACCGGCTGGATAGCAGTCAGGCCGCGAGAGACGGCATCCGCTCTAGTTGTGGGAATTATTTTTTGCGAGTCGGGATCGACGGCATAGACAGACTCATTGCCTGTCTTGCCCGCCAAAGGCTGCCCGTCTGTTCCCATGACAGGACTAGCCGTAATTGGGCCTCCAGCTCGTGGCCCTCGCGGGAATCCGGATCGAGGAGCGGGAGGAGTCGAACCATCTGCGGGAGCACCAGCCCCGCCAGTCATGGGACCTGAAACGGTCGTTTTTGGTAGGGCGACTATGTTCCCGTTAGCGTCTTCCTTGAACTCGGTCGTCTTCGTCGCCTTCGGTAGATAGGCACTCGACGCAAGAGCGCCACTGACAGTTCCTAGTAATTGCCCTTGCGAGTTATACGCAAGTTTTGCAAGATTCCCGTTTTCGTCCTTGCCATCGAGAACGCGAGCAACCCTGCCGAGCAGGATATTTGTTTTTAGCTGCTCGACTGACATCTTCGACTGCGCGTTGACTTGAGCCGCAGCCATTCCTTTGACGAGATTCCCGCTCTGGCTGGCGGGAATGAATATCTGTTGGCCGTTCGGCAGAGTGACCGGGATGCTCTGGCCCGCCAATTCAGTCTGTCTTTGCGTGAGTCCAGCGCGTGCCTGTGTTTCCGCTGCCTGCGCCTGTCGCCCTTGAATCTCGGATTGAGTCAGTTCCTGTTGCTGTGCGAGCTGTGGTGCTCCAGTCAGTGCATACCCAAACCCTCTAGCATTCGCTCCTGGCCCTCTACCTGACTGCTGTAGGCCCATTGCCATGCTTCCTAGAAAATTTCCAAGAAAGGACTCAAACACGTCGAGTCGGCTCGGCGGCCTAATAGATCCCTGCGTGCTCTGGGTTTGCGGGTTCACCATGCCCGAAATGAAACGCACGATATTGGGCATGACAGGACTGCCGAGCGGAGATGAGGGAATAGTCGAACGAGGCTGAGCAGATGGAGTCTGCATTACATCGCTTAAAGCCTGCTGATTCCCAGGCCCAAGCTGGGAGCTATCGACCGCTGGCGGAGAACTGCCCTGCTGCGATGGAAGCAATGCAGTGAGCGCCTGGATGTCTTCGTCGTCGTTCGGCATCAGAAATCAGCCTTGTCAAAAAGCGGTCGGTTCGCGTGAAGTATCTCCTGTTCCATTTCGCGCTTCTCCCGACCGTAATAAACGAGCATGTCTCTGATCTGCTCGAACTCTTTTTTTGGAATCGGTTTTCCGCGGTAAAAGTCCTCGATTTGTTGCTCAGGTACCTGAAAATCTTCTGCTAACTGCCCGAAAGAGAGCTGGTATCCCTGCGCGACTCGGCCTAGCGTGTACCTGACTTGGTCTTCCCCGGACAAAGACTTGAAGTGAGCCATTTCGCGTTCCGGCGTCTTAGTCAAACTGTGCAATTTTTCCTGGTTATAGGGATTCAGTTGACGAAGATCGTATTCAGTGTCGTATGCGAACTCGAAAAGCTTCTTCTCGACCGCATCCGGAACCGGATTACCCGCCATGAACCGCTCATAAGAATCCTGCGTCACGTCGAGCCCTTCCGCGGCAATCCGATCTGGGAGATTGAGGGATTCCTGCCAGATCTGAAGAGTCTGCTGCGTTCTCTTTCGGTCTTCGCTGTTCATACGGCCTGCGCCTCGATGCGTTTTGGGATCGGTTGCTTGGCCTTTTCGATGTCGGCGTGAAGGAACACAACTTCTCTGCCGAGTTGGTAGGCCGGAATTAGACCCGCCTTCACTCTGCGGTCTAGCGTTGCGTAGCTAACTCCTAACTCGGCGGCTGCTTGAGTTTTCGTGAAGTACTGCTCTGTAACTGCGGCCATGATTCTGCATTGTTATGCAGTGCGCAGCGATTTAGCTATTAGTGGGACCGCTATGTGTGGATAGACGCTCGCGAAGGTGATCGAGCGCTATACCGATGCTGGAATCACCCGCTAGTTCACGCAACCATGCATCCGTCTCAGGCTTGATGCGAGTGTGAAGTTCCTTCAGAGGCTTTCCCTTCGGCTGGCGCTGTCGTCCGAACATTGGTCTGTCGCTCATTGCGACTCACCAAAATCAGCACTTTTTTCAAAATCAGTATGCTCACTTCCGCCGCTAGACGCGATAGGCCAGGGGTGCTCCACGGCGGCCTCGACTTTCATATTCCCAGTACCTTTTCGGGAACACAAACCAATAGCGCAAGCGCCTAGCAATGCAGAGTGTGTGATGGGTCTGCTATGGGCGTGTGTGTGGTGATTGCCTGTGGTGCGGAAGGGTTTCACTACATCTCTCACTACAGTGTGAGTCTTATGCATGACGTATCACTTGCCCTCTGAATCACTTAGCGTTACAGACGCACTAGACTTCTCATCTAGTGGTGCGGTTGGCATGGGCGTTTCAAACTCTCTAGTGAATGGCTGAGTACGCTCAATGACACAGCTCTCAAGCCTCACTGGACGGCCTGCGACATCCACGAGCAGATTGCCTGCGCCGGTCTCTTGATAGTGTGCCTTGCAGTGAGGACACTGGCGCTCATAACAGCGGCGAAACTCTTCGGCCAGTTCGCAGAGCTTCTGCGCTGTGCTCTGGGTTATTTCATCGCCTGTCGGCTTCGCCTTGTTCGGCAAACCCTCAGCGCGATTGAGATACGAGTTAATTGCGCTCACCCTGGCAGTCGGCGCAAGTTGGTCATCCTTCGCGATCCGCAATAGCTCTGAGAGCACCTGCGCGTTGCTGTCGTCGCCAGCATTCACAATCACAATCTCTTTCGCTTTGCGCCGTCGTCCCTTTGGATTCCCACTTTGACCCGGCTTCCACCATGAATCCTGTTTAGGCATGAATTTGGCGCTTTGCCCATACAAAAGGCTGCGCGGCTCCCTTCTCAGTTGTAACTGCTTGATAACTCGTCATCGGGTTTTCCGTCTCCTTCGCAATGCAGGTTCCATGCACTACGTGTTCTCTTCCTGTTTCCCTCATGACCTGTACTCTGTACGCCCCTATAAGGGGGCGGTACAGCGGTACAGGTAGTGTCATCGTGTACTGGTGTACTCAGTACACGTCGGTACAGCGGTACTGCTGATGGCGTAATAACGCAGACTCCCATGTGTTCCCCGCTCAGTTCGCCATAGCTTCCCGCAGTTCGCAGTCAAGAGTTGAGACGCAGCCGTCCGTCCAATTCCCGCCATCTCGATAACTTTGGTTTGCGGTAATCCGGGGTTTGCTGTGATGACTTCCGCCAGTGCTGCTACGTCGCTTCTCTTTTGCGTTGTCGCTGGCGACGATACAACCGGAAACCTGCCGGTCTCGAAGTCAGGCTGAATCGTGAGCTTAAATTCGCTCGTGCCTCGCGTCTTGAAAACGTCGAGCGTCAGGAGTCCGTCTGCTTCCGACTTGCTCAGACTGCAGGCAATGTCCGAGTTGGCGAGGATCTCAGTGCTGCCGCGGTACTTGTTTATCTCTGACTTCCCGCGATGGTGAATCAGCAGAACCGATGCCCCGGCATTGGCGAGCGCCCGAATCTTCTTGGTCGTCGGCGCCATCTCTGCGGCTGAGTTTTCGTCGCCATCATGGAAGCGCACTAATGAATCGAAGATTAGAAGCGGCCCCCGTTTCGCAAATTCGAGCAACCGAGGATCGTCAAGACCCGGCACTTCGCCAAGTCCAGACCATCCTGCCCAGATGGAGACGTGACCAGCTACGGGTCCGCCGAAGATCGACCGCCAGCGCTGCTGTATCACGGTCTTCGGATTCTCTTTGTCCAGAATGAGAACTCGGGTGTTTTCGCATGGCTGCCCTAGCCACTCGCTGCCCATTGCTACAGCGCGTGCTGCCGCGAGTGCAAGAAACGTCTTTCCGTCTCCCGGCGAACCGGCAAGCAGTGTTACGCCACCGCGAAGCAGTAGCCCGTGAACAAGCCAGGGCTCTTGTAGCCGTGGCAGCTCCAGAGGATCTGGCAACTTGTCGATGCCGCCGGCACTGCATTCCGATTGAGACAGGCGCTCTACAATGCTTCGTGCTCCTGAAATCAGTTCGGGAATCGTCGCGCCGTTCTGTGACTGGCGGGATAAATTGTCAAACTGAAGTGCAGCAGAGCGCTTGGCGGCTGCGATCTTTATGCTGGAGATGAAATCACGGATCGATTTTCGCTTCGGCACCAGATCAGTCAGCGCTGCAAGATAGACTGCCCCGCCGACGATCTTCAGTTGTCCTCGCTGCGATAGTTCCGCCTGGAGCGTAACCAAGTCAATCGGCTTCGCGGACTCCGCAAGGGCAGCCATGCCGGAATAAATCAGCCGATGCGAGTCCAAATAGAAGTGCTCGGGCTCCAACTCTGAAGCCTCGGCCCACAAATCACTATCGAGGATTACGGAAGCGAGTACCGCCTTCTCCGTCTGTGTCAGCCAATCCATGTCGGGCGTGGCGGTCATTGCACCGTCCCGTTCTCATCTTCGATGTCGAGCATGAGGTTGTGGAACTTAACGGATAGCCGCTGCAGTTCCCCATCTGTCTCGTCGGCAAACCCGCATTGGTGCACTCGATCTTCTACGGCGGTATAAAGGCGCTTGGCGGCCTCGTGCCTATCCGCACGATTAACCGCCAGTGCGATGAATGCGACAAGGTTGCTCCGCTTTCGCGCAAACAGACACTTGCTTAGAACTGGATCGGATGCCAGCCATGCTTCTAGAGCTTCGGCCCAAGTTGGTCCAGTCATAGCCGCACCGACTGTGCTTCAAACTGACCGAGCTCCAGAGCCTCACGGAGTTTGCGAAACTCGCCTGCTGTTAAATCAGAGAAGGTTGAGACTGTGCGCCCTAGATTCCGTGATGCCCAGCGCAGTCGTTGTTCGCGATCATCGTCGTCGAGCGCCTGGAGATGCCAGAGCGCGTGTAGGAGTCTTAACTGCTTCGCGGTGATTTTGGCTTGGTCGTTGGTTTTTTGGTGTGTGCTATGCTGCACTTAATATTTCTCCGTTCCCATTCCCTGAACTTCTCAAGCCGTGGTTAGCCCCACGGCTTTACTTCTGCCCGCCCAACTGCGCTCTGCTTTTCGGAACGTCAACGATCAGCTTTTCCAACTCGGAGCGCCGAATAAGCGTCTTGCCGGACACCTTTGTTTTTTGCAGTTTGCCCTTCTTGAGCAGGTCCCAGATCGTCCAAAACTTCAGCCGCAGCCAGGGCAACTCGCTAGCCTCGCGGACGGTATAGAGCTCTTCGGTAATCATGCGTTTTGTGTCCTTTGAAAGATGTGTCCTTTGAAAGATTTCCCTTGCACAATGGCGGTAACCCGTGAAACCATGTGACTAGGAGTGATTCTTGCATGAGTTCTAGTGGGGCGAGACAGAAAAAGACAGCAATCGGAAGTTCTCACGCCAAAACGGCGAGCCAAATTCTAGGGATAGTAACTAGGACACAGGCCGAGAGATTTCTATATGACTTGGCAAATCTTCGCGATGACTCGGCTACAGTTGCGAGGCTGCTAAAGAAGCACCCGCAGATGTTTCACTCATCAACAAGCGAGAAAGCTGTCTTTGCCTATCGCAGAGAACTACGCAAGGCATGGGACACGCCAGATGCACGAGCCAGAGATTGGTACATCTTCCAGCTTCGTTTTGGACATGCCGCATTAGAGCGCTCACTGAAGATGCGCGAGAACCCTTTATATCCAATGGAAGAAGCACTCTTGAAACCGCGATCTACGCCGGCAGGCAAGCCAGGAGCGGGATCGTCAGAGACTATGGCCGAGTGGTTATTTGAACCGCCGCCGCAAGCAACACCCCTAGAGGCTGCACTGTTCCACTTTTCCAAGATCGGTGATCGTGCGAAGCACTGCGGTTATACCGATTGCCACACACCCTATTTCATCGCTGAAAAGCGGTGGCAAAAGTTTTGCAGTGAAGCGTGCGCAGGGCCTGCCAATCGAGAGGCAAAGCGCAAATGGTGGAGTGAAAACCGAGGAAAGGAATCACAGCAATGATCTACAAACGTGGAAACGTCTATTGGTTCAACTTCGTTTTCAACGGGAAGCACATACAGAAATCGAGCCGCCAAGGCAACAAGGGCGTTGCGCGTGACCTTGAAGCTGCCGAGCGTCTGCGACTTATCAAAGGCGAAGCCGGTATCGAGCGCAAGCCAGTAAAAGTGTGTCCCACCCTGAAAGACTTCAAAGAGACACCCCCGAACGTCGAGAGGGATTACGGCTCATTCATGGACTGGGTTCGTGCCGACCGCTCAAACAAGCGCACGCAGGACTTTTACGAAACCTGCTATGACCGGCTCTGCGAGTTCAAGGAATTGAGCAAGACAAAGCTGAGCGACATCGACGAGCCGATGATCGAGCGCTTCAAGCTGGCGCACAAAGAAACCAGCAAGACGACTGTGAACCGTTACCTCGCGACTCTCCGCAAAGCTCTGAGATACGCCTGCCGGAAACAGAAGCTGATCGACAAGGTTCCGCTGATCGAGATGTATAACCGGGAAGACGGCGCCGAGCGCCAATGCGAATTCGTATTCAGTGCCGCAGATTATCGCGCCTGGTTAGCTGCTGCGCGTGAGCCTCTGCGTTCTGCATCCGTGCTAGCTCATGACGGCGGAATTTGCCGCGGTGAGATGTTGGAACTCCAGCGTGACTGCGTGGATCTGAAACAGAAGCCCGATGAAAATGGATTCTGGGGAACCATCTCAATTCGTCGCGGACTCAAGCGTCAGGCGAGACGGCGAACGATTTCGATTACCGAGGAGATGGCCGCGGTGCTGTTCGAGCTGCTGAAGCAATCGAAGTGTGAGTACGTGTTCACCAGTCTGCAGGATCGGACTCAGCCGCTCTCAGCGAATACGCTAGCGGACCAACACAGAGTCATCATGGAAACCTGCAGCTTTCACCCAGATGCCGGGCTCCATGCGCTCAGACATACCTTCCTGACTGAAGCTGGACGGCATACCCAGAACGTGAAAGCTCTTCAGAAACTCGCGGGCCACTCCCGTATCGAAACGACTATGCGGTACGTTCACCCGGACGATGCAGACATGCTCCAGATCGCCAGCGCGGTACAACAGGCACGTTCAAAGAGTGTCACTACAGTTTTCACTACATCGACTCAGCAAGAGGCTGCGGAAGTTCGTAAGATGTAGAATCTAAATGTGCGAAAGTGGCGGAATTGGCAGACGCACCAGACTTAGGATCTGGCGGGTAAAACCGTGAGGGTTCGAGTCCCTCCTTTCGCACCAAAAGAAACCCCGCATCTATCAGCACTCAGGACCTTCGGACCTTCGGACCCTCTGCCTTTAGCGCGCTCCTAACCATTTTGAGTCGATCCCCAAATCTAAAGGACTTAACATGCAGGTTCCCAGCGGGTCCCCGGGGATATCCCCTCCAGATCCCCGGGATTGGGAGGGGATATCCTCCTGAATCCCCCGGGGATCTCACTTCTGAACTCCTGCCGAGCGTTCGCGGCATGCGCCGCCCCCCAGGCAAAGCTGCTGGTCTCCCCGGCGGCCGACGAAAGTTCGCCTGTTCCGTTTCGAGACTCCCATAATGGTACACCCCTGCAATTCATGGCACCCGCATAATGGCACGAGCAGCGCGTTCCAGACAAGCTTCGTCCGTTGCTCGCCAAACTTCTTCGGGTAGACGCCTCAACAACTTGCAAAGCAAAGAAAAAATATTTGAGCAATCCGTTGCTCTACAAACTTGTCACCAGCGGGCTGTGGAAGGGTGAGCCGGAAAGAAGCCTCTGGATGGCGGCGGATGCGACTCTTTCGCTGGAGATCGGGACTTTCTACAACGCCCGAACAGATGGGGTTGGACCTGCGCGTTACTCGGTTTGTGCAGCTGACGCAGCAACTGCAGGGTAGTTGTGCCACAGATCCAAATCACTTGCGAGTTGCCGACGATTGGGGAGAAACTTCTGGCGAGGTGTGGCAGGAGGAACAGTGGAGTTCTACTATCGTGAGAGTCCAGTTCTGCGCAGGAGCTGTTGAAAGCGAGGATTGGAATGCAATGAGCTGAACTCGTGATCCACGTTCAGATGATCCAGAGACACATTTTCGCGTTCGGCTCTTTCCAGCCAAGCGATCGCCTCTTCGTTTTCCCCGAGGCCGGCTAAAACCAGGGCGTGCTCTTGTGGCGACACATAGCGGGATTTCGACTCCAGGCTAAGTTTTGCCAGAATTTCCCGAGCCTTGGGCCTGTTTCCGGACACTGCATAGCTGTAACCGAGACTGCCCAGGTCGCCTGCCTTGGTGAACTCTGCGATCGCCTCGGGATACATTTTCTTCGCCAGGTAAGCTTCCCCTAAACATGCGCGCGTCATGGAGAAATCTGGATTCAACTCCAGCGCCCGCTGATACTCCGCGATGGCTTGATCGTATTCGCCGAGATAGAAGTAGGCGTTGCCAACGGCGCCGCTGGCGGCGAGGTTCAACGGATCAAGTTGGTGAGCAAGTTTTCTTTGGGACAGGTTGGCAGACTGCCGGCCAAGCGCCTCCAACAGGAATGCATACCAGTGGTGAGCGGTTGCGTAATTGGGGTTCAGCTCGATGGCTTTCTTGTATTCCCGTTCTGAATCCTGCCAGCGGTAATCGCTCATGAGAACTGCGGCGAGCGCATTGTGGGCCTCGGCAAGACTATCGTCCAGAGCCAGTGCCTTCGTCGCCGCTTCTCGGGCCTTCTCGAAGTACTCGCGCGGCGGCATGAGCGCCAACATCGCAAGGGGTATGTATGCCTCTGCCTCACCGGAGTAGGCCAATGCAAAATTTGGATCCTTATCGATGGCTTTCTGAAAGTAGCTCACGGCGCGAAGCAGGCTCTCCCTCGATCTCGTCTGCCAGGCGTAACGTCCAAGCACGTAGTTCTCATAAGCTTCGGGATTTACCTTGTGGACAATTGGCCGCGATTCACGCGCGCTCATTTTCGCCTGAACTTCATAGGTGATCTGGTCGGCTACTTCGCGCTGCATCGACAACACGTCGCGCAAGTCGCGTTCATACGACTGTGCCCACAAGTGCCGATCCGTTGGAGCATAGATAAGTTGCGCGGTTATTGCCACGCGATCTCCCGACCGTTGCACCGAGCCCTCCACTACTGCGTCCACACTGAGCTCACGCGCAATCTCAGGAACACTCTTCCTTGTCTGCTTGTATTGCATGGCCGAAGTACGCGAGATCACCCGCAGACTGCTGAGTTTGCCCAGCTCGGTGGTGAGAGCTTCCGTCATAGCGTCCGCAAAGAACTCCTGGCCCACATCGCCAGTGAGGTTCATCAACGGCAGAACTGCGATGGACTGAATCGGAGGCACGACACTGCTTGCAGGAGTGCGGACGCGCTTCGCATACACATACAAGCCTGTGAGCACCGCCGCGAGTAAAACCGCGACCAGAGCGACCGCATACTTTCGTGGGACGTGAGGTCGATTCGGTTCTTTCGGCGGATTCGGCGCTGGCGCCGGAGTTTCGACTGCCGCTTGAGCCCACTGCACAGGAGCGATGAAGCGGTATCCACGACGGGGAATCGTTTCGATGAACCTGGGATTATCGGCCGCGTCGTCCAGCGCTTCGCGAAGGCGGCTAATCCCAATATTGAGGCCGTGCTCGAAATCGACGAACGTATCGGAACGCCACAGCTGCTGGCGCAGCTCATCCCGTGTGACCAGTTCTCCATGACGAGCCACGAGTGCCTCCAGAATCTGGAAGGGTTGATCCTGGAGCTTGATCCTTGAGCCTGACTTGCGAAGCTGGCGAGCTGCGATGTCGAGGTCGAATACGCCAAAGCGCACCACTTGCTTCGCCGGATTCTCCACTTCGTCCTCGGCTCCCCGCCGGACGCGGGGCGTAGCCCCTGCAGTAGCGTCATTCAAGACTCTATTTGCTCCCAAATCCTGTGTTACCTCCGGCCGTATCCGACGCAAACCATGGAGGTTATTCGGATACTTCCATTTGCGTCGTGGTGTATTGCCTTGCTTCGTCAAATCCGCGAGAGTTCGGCGCAGACGCAGCGTCACGCAACTTGATGCTGCTCATAACTTGGAGGATTTAAATGTTCAGGAAGTCGTTAGTTTCAATGTCGACCGTAGCTCTGTTGATGTTTGCGGTCTCTCTCGCCACTTGCACACCAGTCTTTGCCGCCGATCGTGATCATGCTCAAGACGACAAGACGCTGAAGGTAGATGTCGCGATCGACGCCGCTACTTTTTCCCCAAATAATAACGATCCATCCGATCCCAGCAATCCCAAACGGGGAACGACATTCATTGTAACCGGGAAGATCTTTCCTGCCGGAACGATTCCCCCAGGCGTTACGTCTTTTGATCCCAACCAACCAGGCAGCATCGGTCTATGGGCATGCCGTGGCGTATTCCTTGCCGACCTCGCCGACATCATGAGCGGCAAGGCAAAGCACGCCTTCGATACCACCCAATTGTTCTTCTTCCCCGACGACAACAACCTGATCGCGGTTGAAGGCATTGAAGGAAGCGTAGGCGTCACCACCCAGCGCGTCATTCTCGGCGGCACCGGGATGTTCACTGGGGTCTCGGGAACCGCAAGCCAGGAGACGATTGGCCTGAATCAAAATGGGAATGGACTCTTCGATCTGCGATTCACCCTCAACCTGAAGCGCGCGGATTAGCGCAAATGGATTGCCGGACTTCTGGCCGGCAGCTTGGAGGAGATGAGCCACCTTGGTGTGTCTCTGCCTCCGGAGGACTCTTGGCGCGGTGCTTTGTTCGTGCAGAGTCCTCCACTTTTACAGATTCTTACTCACACAAGGAGCATTCATGATTCGCATTCGAGCAGTGGTCGCCGTCTTTTTTTTCACCTTTATTTATACAGTTTCAATTTTCGCGCAGAGTCCAACCATCGTGGTGCAGTGGAATCAGGCGACGCTACAGGGCGTGCGCGACAGTACGCTTGGTCCGCCGATGGTGGCCCGCGCGCTGGCCATCGTGCATACCTGCGCTTACGATGCCTGGACTGCTTACGATAAGCGGGCCAACGGTAGCCATCTCGGCGGGCAACTTCGGCGTCCTGCAAAGGAACACACGCTTGCAAACAAGAACAAGGCGATCAGCTTTGCCGCGTACAGAGCGGCGGTTGACCTCTTTCCCGTCGACAAAGTTAGCGTCTTCGATCCGTTGATGGCTCAACTCGGGTACGACATCAATGACACTTCTGCCGACACAAAAACACCAAGTGGAATCGGCAATGTAGCTTGCGCTGCAGTGCTCGCCTTTCGTCACGGCGACGGGTCGAACCAGCTCGGCAATCTGACCGCAAGCGGAGTGGCTTATGCGGATTACACCGGCTATGTTCCAAAGAACAAGCCGAGCACCGTACCAGTGAGCGACCTCTCGACCATTGTCGAAGCGGACCGCTGGCAACCGCTCACCTTCAACAATGGCACGGTGGTCGTCACGCCTGGATTTGTCGGTGCGCAATGGTTCAAGGTGATTCCATTTGCCCTGACTTCTCCCGATCAATTTCTGCCCTTCATCTCCGGCTTTGGCCCTGCGCTTAAGGGCTCGACGACGTTTTTCGAGCAAGCCAAAGCTTTGCTCGATCTCAGCGCCAGACTTACGGATGAGCAGAAGATGATCGCCGAATATTGGGCCAACGGCCCGCACTCGGAACTTCCTCCAGGGCACTGGGACCTCTTCGCGCAATTCATCTCAGCGCGCGATCACCACACGGTGGATCAGGACGTGAAGATGTTCTTCGCGCTCACCAACGCTATCTCCGATGCCGGTATAGCTTGCTGGGACGCAAAGCGTCACTTCGATTCGGTGCGCCCCATAACCGCCATTCCATCCTTGTTTCATGGACAGCAGGTGCGAGCCTGGGGTGGTCCCGGAAAGGGAACGATCACCATCGACGGGGCAAACTGGATTCCCTACCAGCCGAGCACTTTTCCCACTCCTCCGTTTCCTGAATACGTGTCGGGACACAGCACGTTCAGCGCGGCCGGCGCCGAGATCCTGAAACGCTTTACCGGCAGCGATTTCTTTGGAGTCTCAGTCACCTTTGCTCCCGGAAGCTCCGTGATCGAACCAGGACTCACACCACAGCACGCCGTGACCCTCTCCTGGGCAACATTCACCGACGCAGCAAATCAAGCCGGCATCTCACGCCGCTACGGAGGCATTCACTTCGAACTCGGAGACCTCGTGGGAAGAGCCACAGGGAGGCTCGTGGCCAGGCAGGCCTGGAAGAAATCGGTCAGCTACTTCCACCCTGAGAAAGATGACCGGGACGAGGATGAGGACTAGGAAAACTCGGGAGATTGGCGTCCGTATGGCGCGGGGAGTAAGCAAAAAGCACCTAGTCGAGATCGTCCATATTGTGCTTCGCGAACCATGCTGCGATCGAAGACGCCGAAAGGTCAGCGTCACCAGCGCAGAGCCAGTTAGAGATGCATTTTCATTGAATGGAAGGAGAAGTTATGTTCAGTAGAATTGCAGGTTTTATTTACGGGGTAGTTTGCTATCTCGCGTTTCTTGGGGCTTTCTTATTTGCGATCGGGTTCATCGGAAACTTCGCTGTTCCGAAATCCATCGACGCTGCACCTCAGACTGCCGTTACGTTCGCGCTGGCCATTGACGTCTTGTTGTTGGGACTATTCGCGGTTCAGCACAGTGTGATGGCTCGCCAATGGTTCAAGACTGCGTGGACCCGAATCGTGCCTGCGCCTGTGGAACGGAGCACGTACGTGCTGTTCTCCAGTTTGGCGTTATTCCTGTTGTTCTGGAAATGGCAGCCAATCGGGGGCGTGATTTGGAACGTGGAGAACGCCACAGGACGACTGATAATCCTGGCGCTCTATGCGGTTGGCTGGCTGACCGTACTGGTTGCAACCTTCCTCATCAACCACTTCGACCTGCTCGGATTGCGACAAGTCTGGCTATATCTCTGCGGCCAGCCGTACACGCCCCTCAAGTTCCGCACGCCGGGCCTGTACCGCTTCGTTCGACATCCTTTGTATGTAGGGTGGCTCCTCGTGTTTTGGTCGGCGCCGCTGATGACATCCGCACATCTGGTGTTCGCAATTGCGACTACCGCATACATCTTGATTGCAATTCAATTCGAGGAACGCGACCTGGTGCGATTTCATGGAGAATACGAAGAATATCGACGCCGCGTGCCGATGCTCCTGCCCATCGGTTCTAAGATGAAAAAACTGATTACTATGCTGTTTATTGTGGGGGCCACTCTTTTTACGGCGTCGAGAGCGAATGCTCAAGTACTTGTGGTTACCGTCCCATTCGATTTCGCGGTCGCCGGAAAAACGATGCCCGCCGCCACCTACATCGTCCAAGATTTTAAAGACAGCAGACTCTTCGCATTCATGGGCGATGGGCAATCCACTATGGTCGTCGCCACTGAAACGGATAGCACTGTCACCGGAGGTAAGCTGGTGTTCCATCGATTTGGCGATGAATACTTTTTAAGCGATATGGTGACGCGAAGCGGCAAGATGCATTTTGCTGCCTCTGCCAGGGAGCGACGCGCTCGACGCGCGGCTCAACACTCACTTACGACCGTTTTAGGAAACTGACACCGGCTCGATCTTGACGCGACGGATTTCCCGGCCTGGGTCGATCACGTCGTACCCTATGAAACCCGGCTTCGTCGCGCAAGTCGAGTTAACGCGTCAATCGACGGCCGAAAGCCTTGCCTTAGGTCATCATCTTCTTTGCTTCCAACTTCAGGTCGAGACGCCGGATGAGTCGTAGCAGGGAGTTGGGGTGAAGGCCGAGCGTTTTGGCCGCTTCGGTGTAACTTCCGTTGGCGTCTTGCAGGGCTTGCAGGATCACTTGCTTTTTCGTGTCTTTCATTGCGCCGGCGTATTTTGTAGCCGGCACTCCGGCGGGCGTCACTGCCTCGGCGACCGCTTCCGGTAAGTCTTCTGTCAGGATTGCATCGGCAGAGCCAAGTACCAGGGCTCGCTCGATAGCGTTTTCTAGTTCACGAACATTGCCCGGCCAGTCGTAGCTGGTTAGGCAGAGTCGAGCTCCCTCACTGAGCCCCTTTGACCGCACGTTGCACTTCTTCGCCGCCTTCGTGATGAAGTACTCTGCAAGATCTGCTATGTCCTCGCGTCTATCGCGCAACGGTGGAACGGTGATGGCGACGACGTTGAGGCGGTAAAAGAGATCTTTTCGAAACTTCCCGGATTGCACGCACTCCTGGAGATCCTGATTCGTGGCAGCAATCAGCCTGAGATCGATTTTGATAGGACGGGTTCCACCAACCCGCTCGAATTCACGCTCCTGTAGCACACGGAGCAACTTCGCCTGTAGCGGCAATGCAAGTTCGCCGATCTCGTCTAGAAACAGTGTTCCGCCGCCAGCAACCTCAATTTTTCCCTTCTTCTGAGCGGCAGCTCCGGTAAAAGCGCCCTTCTCATAGCCGAACAGCTCGCTTTCGAGGAGGGTCTCAGCGATCGCGGCGCAGTTGATGGCAACAAAGGGCGCGTTGCCGCGAGGGCTATTCGAATGTAGCGCGTGAGCGACCAATTCCTTGCCTGTCCCACTCTCGCCCTCAATGAGTACGGTGGAATCAGTTGGCGCTACGCGGCGGATAAACTCGAACACTTCACGAATCTTCGGGCTCGTGCCGACCATGTTGTGTTCGACAGCGATCTGGGCCCTCAGTTCATGGTTCTCCTGCTTCAGACCTTCCAGGTAGTTGATGTTTTCCAGTGCCAAAGCTGCGAGGCTCGCGATGGCGGTCAAGACCTGCAGGTGATTCTCGTCAAAGTTCACCCTTGCGTCTTTCGTGTCGAGATAGATCACCGCGCCAATTTTGGCGGACAACGTCAACGGCACGCACATGAGGGCATGAATGGGAAAATCAGCGAAGCTGGAACTCTTGCGGAGTTCAGGATTCTCCGGAACTTCGCGAATCATCAGACCGCTACGTTCTCGGACTACACGAGAGACGACCGTGCGGCTCACTTTCACCGGAAATCCCGGCCCGCGATGGCGGTCCCATCCTACCGACCAATTGACTTGTCCCGGTTCGTCTCCGAGAGCGAGAAGAGCGCCGCGATCGGCAGGAACGATATCGAAGATCATTCCCAGAAGCTGCCAGGCTAGCGATTCCCGATCCCGAAGCTTGCTGATGTTCTTGGCGATTACCAGGAGTGTATTCAGATCACGTGCGAGTCGTCCGCCTTGGACAAAGTCCTTCGTGATCGTTTCCGGCTTGAGATACAAGGCATCTTCCTGCCGGAGCAGAGTTTGGGCACCCGGAACGTCGGAGTTATCGTCGAGTTCTGCCCGAGTCGATTCTCGCTGAACCTCATCCTCGCGCAGCAAGAAGGCGAAAACCGAACTTCCCAGCGAGATTTGATCCCCGTGATGGAGGACCTGCTGGCTGATAGGCACGCCATTAACAATCGTCCCGTGCCGGCTTCCCAGATCGCGGATCACGAACTGTTCGTTGTCGCGGGCGATTACGCAATGTTGCCGCGACAGGATCGGATCAGAAATACAGACGTGATTCGAAAGCCCACGGCCGATGGTGAGTTCCATGTCCCGCAAAGGGATTACGGATTCGGCCATCTCTCCGGCAAGGGCGACCAATTTGGGAGCAGAGGGGGTATCCACAGATATTAGGCCTTGGATTTGTGTAGCACAGTTCCCTGCTGGATGCATCTGCTTGGGATTAACCCGAGTGCGAATCGCCGCTAACCGTCCGGTTAAGAATCTGAACCGATAGACCGGGGTTACCGGGCTGTACAAGATCAGGAACCGGACCAATTCACTGCAGAATCAGCTACTTACACGAGTTATTTTCAGTTCGGTTACCTACTTAGGACGACTGGCACATGGCTTGCAATTGCTGTTGGCATGAACACGGAGATGCTCATGCCCCCTAAACAAAATCTGAAGCCGTGGAATACTCCCGATTTCGAGGTCAGGTTCAGAGAAGCAATGGGTCGCAACATGACTGGTCAGGAACGCGAGTTCTTCGGCATCGCTGAGGACAAAGCGGAATTGCAGGCGTCGAACGATGCTTCCGATAGGGCGCAGTTTGCCTGGCAAGCTTTACGACGCATCAGCGCGCTGCTGGGTTGAAGGGAAAATGCATCGAGTTGAGTATCCCTCACCTAAGCCTGTACGTCGCGAAGTTACGGTGCACTGCACAGATGGCGATGGCTTGTCGGAACGGAGACAGGTGCCGCTGGTGAGCTTGGCAACGTTCATTCTGAACAGCGTGCAAGCGCCTCGGGCAAATCGGTCGGCTACCAGGGTACAGCGGATTGACTGGAGTAACTCGAATGTATAGCGCGATTGGCTCACGTCACGAACGAAACTGCGTTGCTGTGTGCAACCCGTCCGGCTATGGCCAAAGCACTTCAGGCCTGCTGCAGGATTCTCGCGTGGCGTACTTCTTTGATCCAGAGTCCGTGCGCAAGAGCCTGACTCAAGTTGGCGTCTGTCTCGTGAATGGAGTTCTCGATCAGCATCGCATCAACGAGCTGAGAAGCGCTTTTCCCAGCGACGCCCATGGAGTGCGTAATCTGCTCGATCGCCGAATCATTCGAGAGCTTGCTTGTTCAGAGTCGGTAAGGGAACTGGCAGAGGCCGTGCTTGGCGAGCACTGCTTTGCAGTACGCGGAATCTTTTTCGATAAGCCCTCCGAAGCCAACTGGAAAGTGCCCTTCCACCAGGACGTCACGATCGAAGTTCAGTCCCGGAGAGAAGCATCTGGCTTTGAAAATTGGACGATGAAGGAAGGCGTGCAACACGTTCAGCCTCCAACTGAGATCCTGCAGCGCATGGTTTCCGTCTGGCTACACCTCGATGACTCGCGCAGCGACAACGGCCCTCTGCGTATCTTTCGTGGCAGCCATAAGAACGGTCGCTTGAGTGACGGGCAGATCGAAAAAATCGTGCGAGCGGAAACTCCGATCGAGTGTCGAGTTCCAGTTGGGGGGGCGCTGATGATGATGTCTTTAGTTGTACACGGCTCATCGTCAGCGCTTAATCCATCGCACCGCCGAGTCATTCATATTGACTACGCGGCGGAAGATTTACCGCACGGTCTTGAATGGCACCAGCGTGTTTACCCGGCATGAAGTATCCTAACGACTACTTCATCCTCGAGGACTCATGCCTGTGCCCCCGCAACCGCCCCGCGTAAAACTCACCTCCACCAACGACTATCGCGAGAGCTACTCCAACAGCGTGCAAGTACGCGTGAGCGTATGGGACTTCTTTCTTGCGTTCGGTACCCTGCGCGCGCAAACGCCCGAAGAGGTGGAGGTGGCAAACTTTCAGGGGATTTACTTGAGCCCGCAGCAGGCAAAAGCGCTGCTCATGATCCTGCAGCAGAACGTCTCGCAATACGAAAACGCATTTGGCGAGATCAAGCTTGATCCCCAATTCGCGCAGCAGGGGCCAGTGAATTGATGTTGTCCTAATTCATCACTGCATGGCGTAAACGCTATCAGGACCGCACGCTATTGAGATCAGCGAGAAAGAATGCAATCGCGTCTTCAGAGCATTTCCGACTTCGTGGCATCCACATCTTCGCGCTGATCTTCACAGCGATTCTCCTTCTGCACGGGCCATTGCTTCGACTCCCGTATTTTTGGGATGAGGCCGGCTATTACATCCCTGCCGCGTATGACTTCTTCACTCACGGCTCATTGATTCCACTATCGGTGCCCAGTAATGCTCA